>NZ_JBHVWN010000019.1:56752-116599 GCF_042882275.1 Streptomyces sp. NPDC058231
GTGGGTGCGCGGGGCTGTCTTGTAATGTTGGGGTGCGGCGCCTTGTATATGGCGGGTTGGTGGTTCCCCACCAGCATTAACCGGTGGGGGCCCCCGGCGGTCCCGCGGCGGCGCGCCCCTTCCGTGTCACCGCGTGATCAGAGCTTGGTGCGGGACGTGTTGTAGAGCTTGGCCGCCAGGGCGGCCGTGTCGTCCTGGGACATGCCCTTGCCCGCCATGGAGAGCGCCACGTCGATGCCGGTGACGATGCCGACCGTGCTGTAGTCGGCCCAGACGCAGATGGGCATCTCGAACTGCTTGGGGCCCTTCGCGGCGGTACCGTCCCCGTCCTTGTTGACCACCTGCATGGTCTGGCACTTCATCAGCGCGCCGTCGAACCCGGCCGGCTTGACGGCCTCGGGGCTTCCGAGGAGCTTGGCCTCCATGCCGTCGCTCTTCTTGAAGTCCGACTCCGCGTTGTTGAAGGAGTTGTCGACGACCTTCGCCGGGTCGGTGACGTCACCCCAGATGCCCGAAAGGGTCACGGACTTGACGGCGAGCGGGTTGTCCTTGGAGCCCGCCTGGTACGAAGCGCCCACCTGCTTGGGGTCCTTGATCCCCAGGCTTTCGAGCTTGGCCTTGTCGCCCGCGGTCATCGACCCCGCCGAACCGCTGGGGCTCTTCTTGTAACCGTCCAGCGTGGCGGCCGGCGTCAGCTTGTAGCCCTTGGTGCTGTCCGCGACGTCGCTGTTGCTGGAACCGCCCGACGTCAGGAAGTACGCCCCGCCCGCGACCACCGCGAGCGCCACCACGACCGCGCCGATGATCAGGCCGGTCTTCTTCTTCGGGGCGGCCGGCGGCATCGGGACCTGGCCGCCGTAAGGGGCCTGGCCGTAAGGGCCCTGGGGCGGCTGGCCGTAAGGATTCTGGGGCGGCTGGCCGTACGGGCCGCCCTGCGGGGCCTGTGGGTAGCCGTAGCCGGGCTGGGGCTGCTGCTGCGGCGGAACACCCTGGGGGGCCTGCTGCGGGTACCCGTAACCCGGCTGTCCGCCCTGCGGCGGCTGACCGCCGTAGGGGCCCGGCTGCTGGCCGTACGGTCCGGGCTGGCCCTGCGGCGGCTGCTGGCCGTACGGTCCGGGTTGGTTGTAGCTCATCTGCGCTGTCCCCTCCAGAATGCTTATGCGTTCCGAACATCCTGGCGGAAGCCCCGCCGGCATGGGGCATCGGGCGCCGCACCGTTACTGAACAAACCGGTTTCAGTGCACGACTGTGACGGCCCTAAACTGTCCCTCGTGACCGAGAACACTCAGCAGACGCCAGCCAGCAACCCCGAACTGCCGACCCAGTACGCACCGGCCGAGGTAGAGGGGAAGCTGTATGAGCGCTGGGTAGAACGTGGTTACTTCGAAGCCGACGCGACAAGCGACAAGCCTCCGTTCACCGTCGTCATCCCGCCGCCGAACGTCACGGGCAGCCTCCACCTGGGGCACGCCTTCGAACACACGCTGATCGACGCCCTCACCCGCCGCAAGCGGATGCAGGGCTACGAGACGCTGTGGCAGCCAGGCATGGACCACGCCGGTATCGCCACGCAGAACGTTGTCGAGCGGGAGCTCGCCAAGGAGGGCAAGTCCCGCCACGACCTGGGGCGCGAGGCCTTCATCGACCGCGTCTGGCAGTGGAAGGGCGAGTCCGGCGGACAGATCTCCGGGCAGATGAAGCGCCTGGGTGACGGTGTCGCCTGGTCGCGTGAGCGCTTCACCATGGACGAGGGTCTGTCCCAGGCCGTCCAGACCATCTTCAAGAAGCTCTACGACGACGAGCTGATCTACCGGGCCGAGCGCATCATCAACTGGTGTCCGCGCTGTCTCACGGCCATCTCGGACATCGAGGTCGAGTACCAGGACGACGACGGCGAGCTCGTCTCCATCCGGTACGGCGAGGGCGAGGACACCATCGTCGTCGCGACGACCCGTGCCGAGACGATGCTGGGCGACACGGCTGTCGCCGTCCACCCGGAGGACGACCGCTACAAGCACCTGGTCGGCAAGGAGATCGAGCTGCCGCTCACCGGCCGCCGGATCCCGGTCGTCGCCGACGAGCACGTCGACCCCGAGTTCGGCACGGGCGCCGTCAAGGTCACGCCCGCGCACGACCCGAACGACTTCGAGATCGGCCAGCGGCACGGTCTGCCGAGCCTCGCCGTCATGGACGAGCACGCGATCATCACGGCGCACGGTCCCTTCCAGGGCCTGGACCGGCTGGAGGCGCGCAGCGCCATCGTCGGCGCTCTGCGCGCCGAGGGCCGGATCGTCGCCGAGAAGCGCCCGTACGTCCACTCCGTCGGCCACTGCTCGCGCTGCAAGACGACGATCGAGCCGCGTCTGTCCATGCAGTGGTGGGTCAAGGTCGGCCCGCTGGCCGAGGCGGCGGGCGACGCGGTCCGCGACGGCCGGGTCAAGATCCACCCGCAGGAGATGGAGAAGCGGTACTTCGACTGGGTCGACAACCTCCATGACTGGTGCATCTCGCGTCAGCTGTGGTGGGGCCACCGCATCCCTGTCTGGTACGGCCCGGACGGGGAGACCGTCTGCGTCGGCCCCGACGAGCAGCCGCCGAGCGGCGAGGGCTGGACGCAGGAGACCGATGTCCTCGACACCTGGTTCTCCTCCGGCCTGTGGCCGTTCTCGACGCTCGGCTGGCCGGAGCAGACCGAGAGCCTGGCGAAGTTCTACCCGAACTCCGTCCTGGTCACCGGCTACGACATCCTCTTCTTCTGGGTCGCCCGGATGATGATGTTCGGCCTGTACGCGATGGACGGCACCCCGCCTTTCCACACCATCGCTCTGCACGGCATGGTCCGCGACCAGTTCGGCAAGAAGATGTCCAAGTCCTTCGGTAACGCGGTCAACCCGCTGGACTGGATGGACAAGTACGGCTCCGACGCGCTGCGCTTCACCCTGGCGCGCGGCGCCAACCCCGGTGTCGACGTCCCGATCGGCGAGGACTGGGTCCAGGGTTCGCGTAATTTCGCCAACAAGATCTGGAACGCCACGCGCTTCGCGCTGATGAACGGTGCCACGATCGAGGGCGAGCTGCCCGACCCGTCGCAGATGTCCGCGACGGACCGCTGGATCCTGTCGAAGCTCAACAAGACAGTCGCCGAAGTCGACGCGTTCTACGACGATTTCCAGTTCTCCAAGCTCAGCGAGGCGCTCTTCCACTTCGCGTGGGACGAGGTCTTCGACTGGTACGTCGAGCTGTCGAAGACCACGTTCTTCGCGGGCGGCGAGCAGGCCGAGGTCTCCGGCCGGGTCCTCGGCGAGGTCCTCGACGTGATGCTGCGGCTCCTCCACCCGGTCGTCCCGTTCGTCACCGAGACCCTCTGGACCACGCTGACCGGCCGGGAGTCCGTCGTCGTCGCCGAGTGGCCGAAGGACTCCGGCTTCCGTGACGAGGCCGCCGAGCAGGAGATCGAGCTCGTCCAGCAGGTCGTCACCGAGGTCCGCCGGTTCCGCTCCGACCAGGGCCTGCAGCCCGGCCAGAAGGTCCCGGCCGAGATCACCCTGACCGGTACGGCGCTCACCCCGCACGAGGCGGCCATCCGCCAGCTGCTGCGTCTCCAGCCCGCAGGCGAGGACTTCCACGCCACCGCGTCGCTGCCGGTCGCGGGAGCCACCGTCGCGCTCGACCTGTCCGGCACCATCGACGTGGCGGCCGAGCGCAAGCGCCTGACGAAGGACCTGGGCGCCGCCGAGAAGGAGAAGGCCCAGGCCAACGCGAAGCTCGGCAACGAGGCGTTCCTGGCCAAGGCCCCGGACAACGTGGTCGACAAGATCCGTACCCGGCTCACCAAGGCCGACGCGGACATCGCGCGGATCACCGCTCAGCTGGCGAACCTGCCGCAGAGCTGATGACCTGAGGGCGAAGCCCCCGTACCCCTGACCGACCAGGGGCACGGGGGCTTCGCCGTGCCGGGGGACCGCCACGATGCGGCACTCCGGCGCCTGCGGACCCGAGGCCGTTCCCTGCCGCGATCAGGAGGAACGGCGGCGGGCAGCCGGACCGCGGGTGCCCGGGCGGCCCATGGCGCGCGGCGGCCCGGCGCGGACGATGCGTGACCGTGGCCGGGCCCCGCGCCGGATGTCCGTTCCGATCCGTAGACTGGGCCCCGTGAGTGAGCCCCGCCCTTCAGACCGGCACGACGCGTCCGAGTCCGACGACACCTTCGCGGAGATCGTCGACGAAGCGACCCAACGCGACCCCGACCTGGCGGTGATCGAGGCCGGCAGCCGTACCCTGCGCACCGCCTCGGGACCGGTCCAGGGCGACGAGGTCCCCGCCCGCCCCGCCGACCCGGAGGTGGAGAAGGCGCTGCGCGCGGTGGAGCAGGAGCTCGCCGGCCGCTGGGGCGAGACCAAACTCGAGCCCTCGGTGGCGCGCATCGCCGCGCTGATGGACGTGCTCGGCGAGCCGCAGCACGCGTACCCCTCGATCCACATCACCGGCACCAACGGGAAGACCAGCACCGCCCGCATGATCGAGGCCCTGCTCGGCGCCTTCGACCTGCGCACCGGCCGCTACACCTCGCCGCACGTCCAGTCGATCACCGAGCGGATCAGCCTGGACGGGTCGCCGATGGAGGCCGAGCGGTTCATCGAGACGTACAACGACATCAAGCCGTACGTCGAGATGGTCGACGCCCAGCAGCCCTACCGGCTCTCCTTCTTCGAGGTGCTGACCGGCATGGCGTACGCGGCCTTCGCCGACGCGCCCGTCGACGTCGCGGTCGTCGAGGTCGGCATGGGCGGCAGCTGGGACGCGACCAATGTGATCGACTCCTCGGTCGCCGTCGTCACCCCCATCTCGCTGGACCACACGGACCGGCTCGGCTCCACGCCCGCCGAGATCGCGGTCGAGAAGTCCGGGATCATCAAGCAGGGCGCGACCGTCATCCTGGCCCAGCAGCCGGTCGACGCCGCACAGGTCATGCTGAAGAAGGCCGTCGAGGTCGACGCCACGGTCGCCCGCGAAGGCATGGAGTTCGGCATCGTCGCCCGTGAGATCGCGGTCGGCGGCCAGCTGCTGAAACTGCGCGGCCTCGGCGGCGAGTACGAGGAGATCTTCCTCCCGCTGTACGGCGCCCACCAGGCGCACAATGCGGCAGTGGCGCTCGCCGCGGTCGAGGCGTTCTTCGGTATCGGCGCCGAGCGGCCCGGCTCGCTGGACATCGACACGATCCGCCGGGCCTTCGCATCGGTGCGGTCGCCCGGCCGGCTCGAAGTCGTACGGAGCAGCCCGACCGTCGTCCTGGACGCGGCCCACAACCCGGCGGGCGCCCGGGCCACGGCCGACGGCCTGTCCGAGGCGTTCGGCTTCTCCCGGCTGATCGGGGTGGTCGGCGCCAGCGGCGACAAGGACGTCCGAGGGCTCCTCGAAGCCTTCGAGCCGATCTGCGCCGAGGTCGTCGTCACCCAGAACTCCAGCGGTCGCGCGATGGACGCCGACGAACTGGCCGCCGTCGCGGTCGAGGTCTTCGGCGGTGACCGCGTCCAGGTCGAGCCGCGCCTCGACGACGCGCTGGAGGCGGCGATCACCCTCGCCGAGGAGGAGGACGAGTATGCGGGCGCCGGCGTCCTGGTGACCGGCTCCGTGATCACGGTCGGCGAGGCCCGGCTGCTTCTGGGAAGGCACTGACCCCTGTGCGTACGCTCTGCGCGTCGACGCTGATCGGCGAATTCTTCGTGATCGGTTTCGCCGGACTGGTCGCGATGAAGTCCGACGACCTGTCGGACACCACCGTCTGGACGGTCTGCGGCATCGGCATGCTGCTCTCCGTCCTGCTCTGCGGGATGATCACCCGCCCGGGCGGCACCGCCCTCGGCTGGGCGCTGCAGATCGCGCTGGTCGCCAGCGGGTTCTTCGTCCCGATGATGTACATCCTCGGTCTCGTCTTCGGCGCACTGTGGTGGGCCTCGGTGCACTACGGCCGCAAGATCGACCAGGCGAAGGCACGCTGGGCCGCGCAGGAGGCGGCCCAGGCCCCCGCCGGCGGCTGAGGCCGGGGGCCGCGGGCAAACCCGGCCGCCGGCCCGTCCCCGTAGCCCTGTAGCCTCGCCTCACCGACCTGCATGCCCCCAAGGAGCCGTACATGACTCAGCGCACCCTCGTCCTTCTCAAGCCCGACGCCGTCAGGCGCGGGCTGATCGGCGAGATCGTCGGCCGGATCGAGCGCAAGGCCGGCTGGCAGGTCACCGCGCTGGAGCTGCGCACGCTCGACCTCGCCACCCTGGAACAGCACTACGCCGAGCACGTCGGCCGGCCGTTCTACGAGCCGCTCATCGAGTTCATGCAGTCCGGACCGGTCGTCGCCCTGGTGGCCGAGGGCGAGCGGGTCATCGAGGGCGTGCGCGCCCTGGCCGGCCCCACCGACCCGATCGCCGCCGCGCCCGGATCGATCCGTGGCGACTTCGGCACGATCACCCGGGAGAACCTCATCCACGCCTCGGACTCCGAGGAGTCCGCGGAGCGAGAACTGAAGCTGTTCTTTCCGGGACTTTCCTGACCTCGGATCAGCCGAACAGCGCTCATGACCCGGGGCGACCGAAGTAATTCGGTCGCCCTTCGGCATAGGGTCCCCGATCGCGGGAACGCATCCCTCCGACGTAACGTCACCATGAGTGGAACGGCAACCCGTTCCGCCCACAAAGGCGAAGGACCCTCGCGCGGTGTCCGTGCATACGGCACTACGATGGAATCTTCCACGCCCGCAGCGCCCACCTCGCCTGCCAAACAAGCCATCACCGCTTATTGGAAGGCCCGACGCATCCTCATGGGGAACAAGGGGAACTCAATGTCGTTCATCGGCCGTGACATGGCTATCGACCTCGGGACTGCCAACACGCTGGTGTACGTCAGGGGGCGCGGCATCGTTCTGAACGAGCCGTCCGTCGTGGCCATCAACACCAACACCGGCGGCATCCTGGCGGTCGGATCCGAGGCCAAGAAAATGATCGGGCGTACGCCCGGCAACATCGTTGCCGTACGCCCCCTGAAGGACGGCGTGATCGCCGACTTCGAGATCACCGAGCGGATGCTCCGCTACTTCATCCTGAAGATCCACAAGCGTCGCTACCTGGCCCGTCCGCGGGTCGTCGTCTGCGTGCCCTCCGGTATCACCGGGGTCGAGCGGCGCGCCGTCATCGAGGCGTCGACGCAGGCCGGCGCCCGTCAGGTGCACATCATCGAGGAGCCCATGGCCGCCGCCATCGGTTCGGGTCTGCCGGTCCACGAGGCCACCGGCAACATGGTCGTCGACATCGGCGGCGGCACCACCGAGGTCGCGGTGATCTCGCTCGGCGGAATCGTCACTGCTCAGTCCATTCGGGTGGCCGGCGACGAGCTGGACAACGCGATCATCCAGCACATCAAGAAGGAGTACTCGCTCCTCCTCGGTGAGCGCACCGCCGAACAGATCAAGATCACGATCGGCTCGGCGTACGACATGGACAAGGACGAGCACACCGAGATCCGCGGCCGCGACCTGGTCTCCGGACTGCCCAAGACGGTCGTCATCTCCGCCGCCGAGGTCCGCAAGGCCATCGAGGAACCGGTCAACGCGATCGTCGACGCCGTGAAGACGACGCTCGACAAGTGCCCGCCGGAACTCTCCGGCGACGTCATGGACCGCGGCATCGTCCTCACCGGCGGCGGCGCGCTGCTGCGTGGACTGGACGAGCGGCTCCGCCGCGAGACCGGCATGCCGATCCATATCGCCGAGGACCCGCTGGACTCGGTGGCACTCGGATCCGGCAAGTGTGTCGAGGAGTTCGAGGCACTCCAGCAGGTGCTGGACGCCCAGCCCCGCCGGTAGTACGGGGCAGGACAACACAGGGGTCCGCCGTACGGGCGCAGCTGCCCCGTACGGCGGATCGTTGATATACAGGCACGAACATTCCGACGAGGAAGGCACGGCCGCCGCACGTGAGGGACACACGAGAGAGCCGGCTGCTCCTGGTGCTGCTGATCGCCATCGCATTCGCACTGATTACGGTGGACATCCGCGGCGGCGAGGAGTCACCGGTGGACGGCGCCCGGCGGGCCGCCGCAACGGCCTTCGGGCCGGTCGAGAACGGCGTGGCGGCAGCCGTCGACCCGGTGGGCAACGCCATAGGGGCGATCCGTGCCTCCGGTGCCCGGCACGACCGGATCGCCGCCCTGGAGCAGCAGAACGCCGCGCTGAAGACGAAGCTCGGCAGCGACGACCGCAACCGCAACCGGGTCCGCGAACTCGACAAGATGCTCAAGAAGTCGGCCGCCGGACAGTACGGGATCAAGGCCGCCGAGGTCGTCGCCATAGGAGCGGCCCAGGGCTTCTCCTGGACCGTCACCATCGACGCGGGCTCCCACGACGGCATCAAGCGCGACATGACCGTCATCAACGGTGACGGACTCGTCGGCCGCGTCACCACCGTCGGACCGGACACCGCGACGGTGCTCCTGGCCAACGACCCCGACTTCACCGTCGGCACCCGGATGGAGAAGACCGACGAACTCGGCTTCGCCACCGGCCAGGGCGACCGGCCCCTCTCCGTCCAGTTCCTCAACGGCAAGGCCAAGGTGAAGAAGGGCGACCGGCTGGTCACCTTCGGCTCCAGCAAGGGCCGGCCCTTCGTCCCCGGCGTCCCGGTCGGCGAGGTCGTCCGCGTCGACCCGTCCGGCGGCGGCCTCACCCGTACCGTCTACGTCCGCCCGTACGTCGGCTTCACCCGGCTCGACATCGTGGGCATCGTCGTCCAGGCACCCCGGGAGGACCCGCGCGACATGGTCCTCCCGAAGCAGCCCGCCAAGCCGAAGCCCGTCCCGACCCCGACGGTGACCGTCACGATCTCGCCGAACGGCGACATCGTGGACACCAACGGAAAGGTCGTGGGGAACGTCAACGGGACCCCGAGCGGCAGTCCCAGCGGCAGCCCGAACCCCAGCGGAACCACCGGCAACGCGGCCGACGAGCAGAGGTAGAGCTGATCCCCATGCGCTTCAACCGGACTCTGCTCTCCATCGCCCTCGTCGTGATCGCCCTCGTCATCCAGGTCTCCGTGCTGGCCCGCCTCCAGCTGCCCGGCGCCGTACCCGACCTGGTGCTCCTCGTCGTCGTCGGGCTGGCCATGGTCTACGGACATGTCGCCGGCGCCCTGATCGGCTTCGGTGCGGGGCTCCTCACCGACCTGGCGCCGCCCGCCGACCACGCCGCCGGACGCTACGCACTGGTCCTCTGCGTCGTCGGCTACCTCGCCGGACTCGCCCGGCCGGAGAACGGCCGGCTCAAGTCCGCGTTCGCCCCGATGGCCGTGGTCGTGGCCGCCGCGATCGGATCGACGCTGCTGTACGCGCTCGTCGGCGCCCTCGTCGGGGACACCGCCGCCCGCCATGTGGGCCTGGGCAGTCTGCTCTTCACGGCCGCCGTCTACGATCTGCTGCTCGCGCCGTTCACCGTGCCGCTGATCATGGGCCTGGCCAGACGTACCGTGAACGACCCGATCTCCGAGTCCTCCAGCGGCGGCGACGTGGCCGGCGGCTGGCTCGCCTCCGGCACCGGACTGCGGATCGGCAGCCAGCGCGGCGGACTGCGTATCAGGGCCGCCCGCAACCGCGCCTCACGAGCCGGACGGATCAAGGGAGTCAAGCGACTGTGAGGCTTCATCTCCCGGGGGACACCCGCCGGACCCCCGGCCCGACCACCACCGGGGGCGCCCCATGACCAACATTCCGGAGACGGGCCGGACCCAGCGGGTCCAGATCCGGCTCATCGTCATCCAGGTCCTCGTCTTCTCCCTGCTGCTGACGCTCGGCGGCCGCCTCTGGTACCTGCAGATCCGCAACGGCCGGGAGTACACCGACGAGGCGAAGAACAACCACGTCCAGCAGGTCGTCCAGCCCGCCGTCCGCGGCTCCATCCTCGACGCCCGCGGTGTGCCGCTCGCCGACAACGAGACCCGCCTCGTCGTCTCCGCCAGCCGCACCGAGCTGCTGAAGATGGACGACGACGGCAAGGGCGTCCTCACCCGGCTCGCCGACGTCCTCGGCATGAAGCCGCAGGACGTCATGGACAAGGTCCGGCTCTGCGACGCGAAGACCCCGCAGCCCTGCTGGAACGGTTCGCCCTACCAGCCGATCCCGGTCACCGACGAGGCCACCACCCAGCAGGCGCTCCAGATCCGCGAACGCGCCGAGGACTTCCCCGGCATCACCGCCGAACCCACCGCCGTGCGCCGCTACCCCGCGCCCGGCAAGGCCAACACCGCACAGGTCCTCGGCTACCTCTCACCCGTCACCGACGACGAGATCACCAAGGCCCAGAACACCGACTCGCCGTATCTCCGCTCCGACCAGGTCGGCCGCTCCGGCCTGGAGCGCACGTACGACAAGGAACTGCGCGGCAAGGCGGGCGTCACCCGCTACGAGGTCGACAACCTCGGCCGGGTCATCGGCCAGGCCAAGAACGACGAGGCGGAAGCCGGAGCGAGCGTCGTCACCTCCATCGACGCGCGGGTGCAGGCCCTCGCCGAGTACGAACTGAACGACGCGATGAAGGTCGCCCGCACGCAGTTCGACACCAACACCAACGAGAACTACAAGGCCGACTCCGGTGCCGTCGTGGTGATGGAGGCCAAGACCGGCCGGGTCGTCGCGATGGCCTCCCTGCCGAACTACGACCCCAACGCCTGGGTCGGCGGGATCTCCGGCAAGGACTACACCCGGCTCACCGGCAAGAAGGCCAACTACCCGCTGCTCAACCGCGCGATCCAGGGGCTCTCCGCACCCGGCTCCACCTTCAAGGTGATCTCGACGGCAGCCGCGGTCCAGGCGGGCTACGACTTCGACGGGCACTACCCGTGCACCAGCGCGTACTCGGTCGGCGGCCAGGTCTTCAAGAACTTCGAGTCCGAGAACTTCGGCCCCATCAGCCTGGGCCGGGCGCTGGAGGTCTCCTGCGACACCGTCTTCTACGGGCTCGCGGACGCCCAGTGGAAGAAGGACGGCGGCATCCACCCGAAGAAGAACGCGAAGGACTGGTTCTACAAGACCGCCCACGAGTTCGGCCTCGGCAAGGAGACCGGCATCGACCTGCCCAACGAGGTCAGCGGCCGGGTCCCCGACCGCCAGTGGAAGAAGGACTACTACAAGGTCAACAAGGACGCCTGGTGCAAGGAGGGCAAGAAGAACGGCACCTACGTCCAGAAGATCGCGTACGAGAACTGCCTCGAAGGCAACATCATGCGCGAGGGTGACTCGATCAACTACTCCATCGGCCAGGGTGACACCCTCGTCACGCCGATCCAGATGGCCACGATCTACTCGGCGGTCGCCAACGGCGGCACCCTGTACGACCCCACCGTCGGCAAGGCGATCATCAGCTCCGACGGCAAGCACGTCCAGGAGATCAAGCCGAAGTCCCACGGCAAGCTGCCGATCTCGCGGAAGACGCGCAACAAAATAGACGAAGCCTTCGCGGGAGTCGCGACCCGCGGTACGGCCGCCTGGCGATTCGGCGGCTGGCCGCAGGACAAGATCCCGATGCACGCCAAGACGGGCACCGCCGAGGTCTACGGCAAGCAGACGACCTCCTGGTTCACCACGTACACCAAGGACTACTCGATCGTCATGACGATCTCCCAGGGTGGTACGGGCTCCGGCGCCTCCGGACCCGCCGTGCGCAAGATCTACAACGCGCTCTACGGCGTCGACGAGAGCGGCAAGATCGACAAGAAGAAGGCGCTGCTCCCCACCCCGCAGAAGTCCCTGCCCAGGATCCAGCACGACGGGTCGATCTACGCCCCGGAGATCAAGCCCTACGACCCGGACTCGCAGAAGGCCCCGGCGGAGGACCAGACGCTCGCCGCGGTGCTCGGGAGGCGTGACTGATGGCCGGCTTCTCCGTCTCCCGGTACGCCCCCGACCGCGGTGTCTGGGGCCGGCTCACCGCCCGTGACTCCGTCGTCCGCAGGCTCGACTGGCCGCTGCTCGGCTCCGCGATCGCGCTGTCGTTCATCGGCATGGCCCTGGTCTACTCGGCGACCCGCGGTCGCGACTCGCTCACCCACGGAGATCCGTACTACTTCCTGCTGCGCCACGCCCTCAACACCGGTATCGGCATCGCCCTGATGATCGGCACGATCTGGCTCGGTCACCGCACCCTGCGCGGCGCCGTCCCGATCCTCTACGGGCTCTCGGTGGTCCTCGTCCTCGCGGTCCTCACCCCGCTCGGCGCCACCGTGAACGGCGCCCACGCCTGGATCATCATCGGCGGCGGCTTCTCCCTCCAGCCGTCCGAGTTCACCAAGATCACCATCATTCTGGGCATGGCGATGATCCTCGCCGCCCGCGTCGACGCCGGCGACCAGATCCACCCGGACCACCGGACCGTCGCCAAGGCCCTCGGTCTCGCGCTCCTCCCGATGGTGATCGTCATGGGGATGCCCGACCTCGGCTCCGTGATGGTGATGGCCGTCATCGTGCTCGGCGTGCTCCTGGCCTCCGGAGCGTCGAACCGCTGGATCTTCGGCCTCCTGGGCGTCGGCGTGGCCGGCGCCGTCGCCGTCTGGCAGCTCGGCCTGCTCGACGAGTACCAGATCGCCCGCTTCGCCGCCTTCGCCAACCCGGCGCTCGACCCGGCGGGTGTCGGCTACAACACCAACCAGGCGCGCATCGCGATCGGCTCCGGCGGGCTCACCGGCACCGGCCTCTTCCAGGGCACCCAGACCACCGGCCAGTTCGTCCCGGAACAGCAGACCGACTTCGTCTTCACCGTCGCCGGCGAGGAACTCGGATTCCTGGGCGCCGGGCTGATCCTCGTCCTGCTCGGCATCATCCTGTGGCGCGCCTGCCGGATCGCCCGCGAGACCACCGAGCTGTACGGCACGATCGTCGCCGCCGGAATCATCGCCTGGTTCGCCTTCCAGTCGTTCGAGAACATCGGGATGACGCTCGGCATCATGCCGGTCGCCGGACTTCCACTGCCGTTCGTGTCGTACGGAGGGTCGTCGATGTTCGCCGTCTGGGTGGCCATCGGGCTGCTCCAGTCCATCCGTGTGCAGCGTCCGATGTCCGCCTAGTCCTCTCCGCACCCTGGCCCGGTCCGCCCCCCTTCCGCACCGTGGAAGGGGGGCGGACCCGTCGGCCGGACGGACCTTCCGACGGCCGGGCCCTGACCGTCGCCCCGGGACGGGTGTACAACTTGAAACACGCCTCGGCCTCGCGGCCGCGGTGGAGCCGACGGTTGACTCGAAAGTAGGTCCGATGACGGACTCGAAGCGCGAGATCGAGCGGAAGTACGAGGCCACCGTCGACACCCGGCTCCCCGATCTGAACCGGGTGTCCGGGGTCGCGGCCGTGGACCACCGCGGCGTCATGGAGCTGGACGCCGTCTACTACGACACCGAGGACCACCGGCTCGCGGCCGACTCGCTCACCCTGCGCCGCCGCACCGGCGGCGCCGACGCCGGCTGGCATCTGAAGTTCCCGGTCGCCTCCGGCATCCGCGACGAGATCCGGGCCCCGCTCTCCGACACCCTCCCGGACAGCCTCGCCGGACTGCTCCGCTCCCGGGTCCGCGAGGCGGAGCTCGTCCCCGTCGTCCGGCTGCTCTCGGCCCGTGACGTCCACCACCTGCTCGACGCCGACGGCGCGCTGCTCGCCGAACTCAGCGTCGACGAGGTGCTGGCCGAGCGGCTCACGGGCGGCAGCGCCACCGCCGCCTGGACCGAGATCGAGGTCGAACTCGCCGACGACGGCGACCCCGCCTTCCTCGACGCCGTCGAACGCCGGCTGCGCAAGGGGGGCGTACGCCCGTCGAAGGCGGCGTCCAAACTGGCCAGGGCGCTGGACGAGACGGCTCCGGAGGAGAGGCGGCGCCCGAAGGGGGACGGCACCCCGCGGCTCCGGACGGCGGGCGACCACATCATGGCGTACGTCCGCGAGCAGATCACGGCGATCATCGCCCTCGACCCCGCCGTACGCCGTGATCTGCCCGACTCCGTGCACCAGATGCGGGTCGCCACGCGCAGGCTGCGCAGCGCCTTCAGGACGTACAGGAAGATCCTGGACCGGGCCGTCACCGGGCCGATCGGTGGTGAGCTGAAATGGCTGGCCGCGGAGCTCGGCGTCGACCGGGACCAGGAGGTCCTCGACGCACGGTTCCGCACCCGGATCGCGGACCTCTCCCGCACCCTCGTCCTCGGCCCGGTCCACAGCCGTCTGCGCGTCTGGTCCACCGCCCGCAGCTCGGGTTCCCGGCAGCGGACCATCGGCGTGCTCGACGGGGAGCGGTATCTGGCGCTCCTGGTGTCGCTCGACACGTTCCTCGCCGACCCGCCGCTGCTGCCCGCCGCGGCCCGCAGTCCGCAGGACGCCCTGCCGCGCGCCGTCCTGAAGGACTACGCCCGCCTGGCCACCCGGATCGGCCACGCCATGGACCTCCCGGCCGGCCGGGACCGGGACCTCGCGATGCACGATGCCCGCAAGGCCGCGAAGCGTGCTCGCTACGCGGGTGAGGCGGCCGTCCCCGCGCTGGGGCGCCCCGCGAAGAAGTTCGCCAAGCGGATGAAGGGCGTACAGAGCGTGCTCGGCGACCACCAGGACAGCGTCGTCGCCCGCGGTGCCCTGCGCGTCCTGGCCGCCCAGGCGCACGCCGCGGGGGAGTCCGCCTTCACCTGGGGGCTGCTGTACGGGCAGGAGGAGGCGGACGCGGCCGCCAGCGAACGCGAACTGCCCGAGGTGTGGGAGCGGGCGTCCCGGCCGAAATTGCGGGCGGCGCTGACCGGCTGAGCGTCGGGGTACGCTGGATGGTCACCTCTGCCGGCTCTCGAAAGTTCGCGATGTCTGTCGATTCGGTCTTCCCACAGCTCGAAGCTCTGCTCCCGCATGTGCAGAAGCCCATCCAGTACGTCGGCGGTGAGTTGAACTCCACCGTCAAGCCGTGGGACGAATGCGACGTCCGCTGGGCGCTCATGTACCCGGATGCCTACGAGGTCGGGCTGCCCAACCAGGGCGTCATGATCCTTTACGAGGTGCTCAACGAGCGCGAGGGCGTCATGGCCGAGCGCACGTACAGCGTGTGGCCGGACCTCGAAGAGCTGATGCGCGAGCACCAGGTGCCCCAGTTCACCGTGGACAGCCACCGCCCGGTGAAGGCGTTCGACGTCTTCGGGCTGAGCTTCTCCACCGAGCTCGGCTACACCAACATGCTCACCGCGTTGGACCTCGCGGGCATCCCGCTGGACGCCGCGGACCGCGGTCTCGACGACCCGATCGTTCTCGCGGGCGGCCACGCCGCGTTCAACCCCGAGCCGATCGCGGAATTCATCGACTGCGCGGTCATCGGCGACGGCGAGCAGGCGGTCCTGGAGATCACCGAGATCATCCGCGCCTGGAAGGCGGAGGGCCGCCCCGGCGGGCGCGAGGAGGTGCTGTTCCGGCTCGCGAGGACCGGTGGCGTCTACGTACCGCGGTTCTACGACGTCGAGTACCTCCCGGACGGCCGCATCGGCCGCGTCGTGCCGAACAAGTCGGGCGTGCCGTGGCGGGTGTCCAAGCACACCGTCATGGACCTGGACGAGTGGCCGTACCCGAAGCAGCCCCTCGTCCCCCTCGCCGAGACGGTCCACGAGCGGATGTCCGTCGAGATCTTCCGCGGCTGCACCCGCGGCTGCCGTTTCTGCCAGGCCGGCATGATCACGCGCCCCGTGCGGGAGCGAAGCATCACCGGCATCGGCGAAATGGTCGAGAAGGGTCTCAAGGCGACCGGTTTCGAGGAGGTCGGTCTGCTCTCGCTCTCCTCCGCGGACCACACCGAGATCGGTGACATCGCCAAGGGGCTCGCCGACCGGTACACCGAGGACAAGATCGGCCTCTCGCTGCCCTCCACCCGGGTCGACGCGTTCAACGTCGACCTGGCCAACGAGCTGACCCGCAACGGCCGCCGTTCCGGTCTCACCTTCGCCCCCGAGGGCGGCTCCGAGCGCATGCGCAAGGTCATCAACAAGATGGTCTCGGAGGAGGACCTGATCCGGACCGTCGCCACCGCGTACGGCAACGGCTGGCGTCAGGTGAAGCTGTACTTCATGTGCGGCCTGCCCACCGAGACCGACGAGGACGTCCTCCAGATCGGTGACATGGCGGTCAACGTCATTGCCAAGGGCCGCGAGGTCTCCGGACAGAACGACATCCGCTGCACCGTCTCCATCGGCGGCTTCGTGCCCAAGCCGCACACGCCGTTCCAGTGGGCCCCGCAGTTGGGTGCCGAGGAGACCGACGCCCGGCTGGAGAAGCTGCGCGACAAGATCCGCGGTGACAAGAAGTACGGCCGCTCGATCGGCTTCCGCTACCACGACGGCAAGCCCGGCATCGTCGAGGGCCTGCTCTCGCGCGGCGACCGCCGGGTCGGCTCGGTCATCCGCGCCGTCTACGAGTCCGGCGGCCGCTTCGACGGCTGGCGTGAGCACTTCTCGTACGACCGCTGGATGGCGTCCGCCGAGAAGACGCTCCCCGAGTTCGGTGTGGACGTCGACTGGTACACCACCCGTGAGCGGACCTACGAGGAGGTCCTGCCCTGGGACCACCTGGACTCCGGTCTCGACAAGGACTGGCTCTGGGAGGACTGGCAGGACTCGCTCGACGAGACCGAGGTCGAGGACTGCCGCTGGACCCCGTGCTTCGACTGCGGTGTGTGCCCGCAGCTGGACCTGGACATCCAGATCGGCCCGACCGGCAAGAAGCTGCTTCCGCTGACGGTCGTCAAGTGACACCGGCCCTGCAGGGACGTCCGGTGCACCGGACGTCGCCGATCGGGTGACAGCTCGATGACGAAGGCCCGGCCCGGGAAACCCTGGGCCGGGCCTTTCGCGTCCTTTCCCCCATGGACCAGTTCGAGCGGCCGCGGACGTACGGCAGGCACCAGGCACCCGCGCCCTACACGGGCGGCGACGGCTGCCTGGTCACCGTCGTCAGGATTCCGGTACGGATCGTGGTGCTGGTGATCGTCCTGCCTGTACGGATGGTCTGGGACGCGCTCGTCGCCACCGCTCGCGCCGCCGACCGGGTGCTGCTGCGTCCTCTGGGGCGGGCGCTGTCCTGGCTGGGCAGGGCGCTCGTGGTCGTCCCGGCGGTCCGGCTGTACGCATGGGTCCTCACCCCGCTCGGACACGGACTGCGGTGGCTGGGAGCCGTGGCCGGGCAGGGACTGCGGTGGCTGGGTGCGGCGCTCTTCGTGTGGCCGTGGGTGGCGCTCTGGCGGTACGTCGTGGTGCCTGTTGCCCGGTACGGGTTCGTCGTCCCGGCCGGGTGGCTGCGCCGGTCGGTCCTCGTCCCGCTCGGGCGGGCGCTGCGACGGGCCTACCGCGAGCTGCTCGTCCCCGCCGGACGGGGCCTTGCCGTCGCGACCGCCTGGCTGCTCACCACGCTCATCGTCCGGCCGGTCACCGGCATCCGCCGGTACGTGCTGGCGCCGCTGGCGACCGCCGCCCGCCTGCTGCTGGAACACCTGGTCGTCCTGCCGCTGGCCTGGGTGCACCGGGCGGTGGTCACCCCGCTCGGCCACGGCGTCGCCTGGCTGGCCGCCCTGCTGGTCCGTGCCGCCGGCGCGGCCGCCCGCGGTGTGGGGGCGGCCGTCGCCCGGCTCTTCCTGATCCTGCTCGTCGCCCCGGTGGCCTGGCTGTGCCGCCGGGTTCTCGTCCCGGTCGCCCGGGAGATCGCGGCCGCGGTCGGCGTCGGGTGGCGCGTGGCCGGGTTCGTCTCGCGGGCGGTCGGCCGGGTGATCGCCTGGCTGGTGTGGCACCTCGTCGGCGCGCCCGCGGTCCGGATCTACCGCACGGTGTGCACCCCCGTCGGACATTTCGTGCGCGACGCGGTCTGGGCACCGGTCAGGCGTGCCGCCGTCGAAGCGGGTCGCACGGCCCGGGAGGCGCTGCGGACCGCGCGCGCGACCGTGCGGCAGGCCCGCCGCGACGCATGGCGCGTACTGGTCGGCGGGGGGCCGGTCCCGGAGCCGCGGGAACCGGTGAGCCCCCTTACGCGTACTCTGGGTAGTACAACGACTGTGCCCAGCGCGGCGCCCGAACCAGAGATCTCCCTGCGCAAGCAGGGGTGAGCCGGACCGGACACCCCCGGGCCACCCGCATTTCGAGGGCGGCGTGCCACCGCGTCCGCTCCGCACCGAGGAGAAGAACCACTGGGCAAGCGACAGCCCGAAGGCCCGCCGCCCGCACCGGCGGTGCAGCGCATCCGACTGCGCTACACCAAGCGCGGCCGCCTCCGGTTCACCAGCCACCGCGACTTCCAGCGTGCTTTCGAGCGGGCGCTGCGCCGCGCCGAGGTGCCCATGGCCTACTCGGCGGGATTCACCCCGCACCCCAAGGTGTCGTACGCCAATGCCGCACCCACCGGCACGGGCAGCGAGGCCGAGTTCCTGGAGATCGCCCTCACCGAGTCGCGGGACCCCGACACGCTGCGCGAACTGCTCGACGCGTCGCTCCCGGACGGGCTCGACATCACCGATGCCGTGGAGGCCCGCACCTCGGGCCTCGCCGACCGGCTGACCGCCTCCGTATGGGAGATGCGGCTCGACGGGGTTCCCTTCCAGGACGCCGAGAAGGCCGTCGCCGGGTTCCTCGCCGCCGAGACGGTCGAGGTGCAGCGCCGTACGAAGAACGGCATGCGGACCTTCGACGCGCGTGCAGCCGTCGCGGGCCTCGAAGCCGTCGATCCCGGCGCTGATAGGCCCGGGGACAAGCCCTGTGCGATACTGCGGCTGGTAGTGCGGCACGTGACACCTGCCGTACGACCTGACGACGTCCTGTCCGGTCTTCGCGTTGTGGCCGACCTGGCGCCGCCGGTCCCCGCAGCGGTGACCAGGCTGGCGCAGGGGCTCTTCGACGAGGAGTCCGGCACGGTGACCGACCCGCTCGCGCCCGACCGCGAGGCAGCCCCGGCCGCGCAATCCACGGCCACCGGGACCGCCGTCGCGACGGCGCCGGAAGGTGCAGGTTCCGCGTAAGGCGGTCGTTGTAGCGCAGCCCTCGGACTCGGGAGCCACCTGGGCCGGGCCGCGCGCTGACCCATAAGACTTTCGCCAGGCCGTCCGTACATCGCGGACGGAACCGGCGAGCCAGACATTCAGCTCCCGTGCGGCGCCCGCGCCCCGGACGGCGGTATCGCGTCTTCACGCGGACCGTGCCGGACCGGAACAAGGCGCGGCGCCCGGGAGCGTGACGGGAGAACCGCCCGCATGCTCGACAACGAACCCGGTACGTCCGGGAACGCCGAAGAGAACAACGCCCCCGGCGACAAGCTGCCGCCGCGCCGCAGGCGCCGCGCGGCGTCCCGCCCGGCCGGCCCGCCGACGGCGGGTGCCAAGGCCGCGGAGGCAGCCGCGCCGGCCATACCGGCCGTTGACGCCGGAGTGTCCGAAACCCCCGCCGCCGAGGCGGAAGCCGCGCCGCCGGCGCGTACCCGTCGCCGTGCGGTCCGCAAGGCGACCGCCCCCGCGGGGGCCCCGCAGACCGTCGAGGCCGTCGAGGCCGTCGAGGCCGTCGAGGTGGCGGAGCCCGTCGAGGCCGCGCAGCCTGCCGAGGCCGCGGAGCCCGCCGAGGCGCCGCGCACCCGTCGCCGTGCGGTCCGTAAGGCGACCGCCCCCGCCGGGGCGCCGAAGGCCGAGGAGCCCGCCGAGGCCGTCGCCGCGCCCGTCGAGGCCGAGGAGCCTGCCGAGACCGCGGAGCCCGTGGAGGCGCCGCGTGCCCGTCGTCGGGCGACCCGTAAGGCGACCGCCCCCGCCGGTGCCCCGCAGGCCGCCGAGGCCGTCGAGACGGTGCCGGCCCCCGAGGCCGCCGCCCCCGAGCAGCCGGCCACCGCCGAGCCCGTCGCGGACGAGGCGCCGCGTACGCGCACCCGCCGCAGGGCCTCTGCCCCGGCCGGTGCGCCGCAGGCCGCGTCGAGCGAGCCCGCGGAGATCGTGGAGACCGTGGCCGCCGCAGCCCCCGTGGAGACCGCGGAGGCCGAGCCCGCCGTCGAGACCACCGAGCAGGCGGCCCCGCGCGGCCGTCGCCGGGCGTCCCGCAAGGCGAGCTCGCCTGCGGGTGCCCCGCAGGTTGCCGAGACCGTCGAGCCCGCCGCCCCGGCGGAGCCCGAGGCCGTTGCCGTGGAGGAGCCGGCCGCCGAGCCGGAGGAGAGCGCCGCACCGCGAGGCCGTCAGCGCCGCCGGGCCACCGCTCCCGCGGGCCGGCCGGAATTCACCGGCAAGGTCGAGGAGCCCGCCCGCAAGAGCCGTCGGGCGACGCGTCCCGCCGTGGCCGTCTTCCAGGCACCGGTCTTCTCCGAGCCGATGTTCCAGACCCCGGAGACCGCTGCTGCCGCCGCGGCCGCTCGCCCCGCCTCGCTGCACGACGAGGACGAGGAAGAGATCGAGACGGTCGAGGAGACCCCCGAGGTCGAGGAGGCGGCCCCCGCCGCCGAGGCCGCACCGCAGGCTGGTTCCCGTCGCCGTCGCCGCCGTCGCGGCGAGGCCGTGGAGCCCGAGCCTGCCGCCGCCGACCGGACGCCCGCTGCCGCCGCCCCGGTGGAGGAGGAGCCGGCGGAGGACGAGCACGAGGCCGAGCAGGAGGCCGACGGCGAGGCCGAGCAGGAGGGCGACGAGTCGGACGAGTACGGGGACCGGCCCTCGCGCCGTCGCCGTCGCGGTGGCCGTCGCCGCCGTCGCGGAGAGTCCAGCGAGTCGGACGAGGGCGCGGAGCAGCACGCCGACGACTCCGAGGACGAGCAGGACCGCGGTCACGAGGGTGACGAGGAGGAGGACGAGGACCACGAGGCGTCCGGCTCCGGCTCCAGCAGCAGCCGTCGCCGTCGCCGTCGCCGCCGTCGCAGCGGTGACGCCTCGCCCGAGGCCGACTCCGGCACGGACGACCCGGAACGCACCGTCGTCAAGGTCCGCGAGCCCCGCAAGAAGGATGCCGAGCGCGAGCCCGGCACCGGCTTCGACGAGGTCCAGTCCATCAAGGGCTCGACCCGTATGGAGGCGAAGAAGCAGCGCCGCCGCGAAGGCCGTGAGCAGGGCCGCCGTCGCGTCCCGATCATCACCGAGGCGGAGTTCCTGGCCCGGCGCGAGGCCGTCGAGCGGGTGATGGTCGTCCGTCAGAGCGGCGAGCGCACCCAGATCGGTGTACTCGAGGACGACGTGCTCGTCGAGCACTACGTCAACAAGGAGCAGGCCACCAGCTACGTCGGCAACGTCTACCTGGGCAAGGTGCAGAACGTACTGCCGTCCATGGAGGCCGCGTTCGTCGACATCGGCAAGGGCCGCAACGCCGTCCTGTACGCCGGTGAGGTCAACTTCGAGGCGCTCGGCATGGCCCACGGGCCGCGCCGCATCGAGACGGCGCTGAAGTCCGGCCAGTCGGTCCTCGTCCAGGTGACGAAGGACCCGATCGGCCACAAGGGCGCCCGCCTGACCAGCCAGGTCTCGCTGCCCGGCCGCTACCTGGTCTACGTGCCCGAGGGCTCGATGACCGGCATCAGCCGCAAGCTGCCCGACACCGAGCGCGCCCGGCTGAAGACCATCCTCAAGAAGATCGTTCCCGAGGACGCGGGCGTCATCGTCCGCACCGCGGCCGAGGGTGCGAGCGAGGACGAGCTGCGCCGCGATGTCGAGCGGCTGCAGCAGCAGTGGGAGGACATCCAGAAGAAGGCGAAGAGCAACGGCAGCGCCAACGCGCCGACGCTGCTCTACGGCGAGCCGGACATGACCGTCCGGGTCGTCCGCGACATCTTCAACGAGGACTTCTCCAAGGTCATCGTCAGCGGTGACGACGCGTGGCAGACCATCCACGGCTACGTCGCCCATGTCGCCCCCGACCTGACGGACCGGCTGTCGAAGTGGACCTCCGAGGTCGACATCTTCGCCACGTACCGGATCGACGAGCAGCTGATGAAGGCGCTGGACCGGAAGGTCTGGCTGCCCAGCGGCGGTTCGCTGGTGATCGACAAGACCGAGGCGATGGTCGTCGTCGACGTCAACACCGGCAAGTTCACCGGGCAGGGCGGCAACCTCGAGGAGACCGTCACCAGGAACAACCTGGAGGCGGCCGAGGAGATCGTGCGTCAGCTGCGGCTCCGCGACCTCGGTGGCATCGTCGTCATCGACTTCATCGACATGGTCCTGGAGTCCAACCGGGACCTGGTGCTGCGGCGCCTGCTGGAGTGCCTGGGACGCGACCGTACGAAGCACCAGGTCGCCGAGGTCACCTCGCTGGGCCTGGTCCAGATGACCCGCAAGCGGGTGGGCCAGGGTCTGCTGGAGTCCTTCTCCGAGACCTGTGTCCACTGCAACGGGCGCGGCGTGATCGTGCACATGGAGCAGCCGAGCGCGATCGGCGGCGGCGGCAACGGCAAGCGTTCGAAGAAGCGCGGCCGCGGCGGCGCCGGTGAGCAGCCCGAGCACGAGCACTTCGCCGACCACGAGCACATCGAGGCCGAGGCGGAGACCGAGGCCGAGGTGGCGGCTGAGGTGGCTGCCCCGGTGGCGCTGCCCGAGCCGGAGTTCGTGCCGGACGAGGAGCTGTACAGCAGCCCGGCCGAGGCCGAGGCGGCCGCCTCGCGCGGCCGTGGCCGCCGGCGTGCGACCCGCAAGGCAACGGCCCCGGCCGGTGCCCCGAAGGCCGCTTCCGCTCCGGTCGTGGAACCGGAGCCGGTCGTCGAGCCCGAGCCGGCCGTCGAGGTCCCGGTGGCGGTCGAGGCCCCCGTGGCCGAGGCCCCGCAGGGCCGTACGCGCCGTCGGGCGACCCGCAAGGCGACCGCTCCGGCGGGCTCGCCCACGCCGGTCGAGACGGTCGAGGCGGCAGTGGCCGTCGCGGAGCCCGTCGCCGTGGAGGACCCGGTCGTCGAGGCCCCGCAGCCCGAGGCCGCAGCCGAGGAGCCGGCCGCCCCGCCGCGTGCCCGGCGCCGGGCGACCCGCAAGGTCACCGCACCCGCGGGTTCGCCCGCAGGCGCGGACGGCGCCGAGGTGGTCGTCGTGACCGGCTCCACCGAGCCGGCTGCGGAGACCGCGGAGGCTGAGGCCCCGGCGAAGAAGACGGCCCGCAAGACCGCCAAGAAGGCCACCGCCAAGAAGGCAGCCACCAAGAAGACGGCTGCCAAGAAGACCGTCGCGAAGAAGACGACGGCCAAGAAGGCGGCGGCGAAGAAGACGGTCGCGGCGGAGCAGTCGGCAGGCTCCGAGGTGTAACACGCGGTCAGAGACCGGTCGACGAGGTGCGGTCCTCCTTCGGGAGGGCCGCACCTCGTCGTATGTGCGCACCCGTCTCCTTGCCCGCGCTCCCGCCGGGGCCGGGGTGACGGCGCACGGCGCGGCACTCCGGCTCGACCCGGACAAACCATCTTTTAATCCCCACGCGAATCAATCCGGGCCAAAACGGCTACTTGCCCGCAAGATGTTGGTACGGAGTCGGCCATGTGCAGGGCGGCGGGGCCTCGTCGGACATCCGTATGCCCCGGACCCCTGCCGATCAGCGCGCGTGCGGTGTTCAAGGAGGACGTCCATGTCGAGCGGTACCGAGGAACCGATCCCTGCCGCACGGCCGGTGATCGGTGACGAAGAGATCGAGGCCGTGGTCCGTGTACTGCGCAGCGGCAGCGTGGTCCAGGGCCCCGAGGTGGCCGCCTTCGAGGAGGGTTTCTCGGAGCTGGTCGGCGGACGTCACTGCGTGGCCGTGAACTCCGGAACCTCCGCCCTCCACCTTCTGTTGCTCGCGCTGGGCATCGGCCCGGGTGACGAGGTCGTCGTCCCGTCGTTCTCCTTCGCGGCCTCGGCCAACGCGGTCCGTCTGGCCGGAGCCGACGTCGTCTTCGCGGACATCGAGCCGGCGAGCTTCGCCCTGGACCCGCGGGCCGTCGAGGCCGCCGTCACGCCGCGCACCGCCGCGATCATGCCCGTCCATCTCTACGGACACCCGGCGCCGATGGGCGGACTGATGTCGATCGCCGGGAAGTACGGCCTCGCGGTCGTCGAGGACGCCTGCCAGGCACACACCGCGGCGCTGGGAGGCACGCCGGTCGGCGCCTTCGGCTCCGGCGGGGCGTTCAGTTTCTACCCGACGAAGAACATGCATTCCCTTGAGGGCGGCATGGCCGTCACCGCCGACGCCGAGGTTGCGAGGACCCTGCGCCTGCTGCGTAATCAGGGCATGGAGCAGAGGTACGCCCACGAGATCATCGGCGCCAACCTGCGGATGACGGACGTCTCGGCCGCCGTCGGCCGCGTACAGCTCGGGAAGGTCCTCGGCTGGACCGGGCAGCGGCGCGCCAACGCCGCGTACCTCGACCGGCACATCACCGCGGCGAACGTCACCGTCCCGCCGGTCGCCGAGGGCGCGCACCACGTCTACCACCAGTACACCGTCCGGGTGCGGGGCGACCGTGACGCCGCCGCGGCCGGGCTGGCCCGGGCCGGTGTCGGCAGTGCCGTGTACTACCCGACCCCGATCCACCGGCTGAAGCCGTACTGGGAGCACGACCAGAAGGCCGGCCGCACCTGGGATCTGCCGGAGACCGACCGGGCCGCCGCCGAGGTGGTCTCGCTGCCCGTGCACCCGGCACTGACGCGGAGGGACCTGGACCGGATCGTCGCCGCGGTGAACTCGCTGGGAGGCAGTCAGTGACCACAGGACTGAGAGCGGGACTGATCGGCCTCGGCTCCATGGGCCGCCACCACGCCCGGGTGCTGAACGGCCTGCCGGAGGTGAAGCTGGTCGGTGTCGTCGACCCGATGGGCGACCGGAACGGCTGGGCGCAGGGCGCCCCGGTGCTCGCCACGGTGGAGGACCTGCTCGCGCTCGGTATCGACTACGCGGTGGTGGCCTGCCCCACCGCGCTGCACGAGGAGGTCGGACTCCAGCTCGCCGAGGCCGGAGTCTGCGCGCTGATCGAGAAGCCGGTCGCGGACACCGTCGAGCGGTCCCGTTGCCTGGTCGAGGCCTTCGAAACGCGTGGCCTGGTGGCCGGCGTCGGCCACATCGAGCGCTGCAACCCGGCGCTCCGCTCCCTGCTCGCCCGCCTGTCCGCCGGCGAACTGGGTGAGGTCTTCCAGGTGGTGACCCGCCGCCAGGGTCCCTTCCCGCACCGCATCACCGACGTCGGCGTGGTCAAGGACCTCGCCACCCATGACATCGACCTGACCAGCTGGGTGACCGGCCGCAGCTACGCCTCGGTCGCCGCCCACACCGTCCACAAGAGCGGCCGCCCGCACGAGGACATGGTCTCCGTGGCCGGTCTGCTCAGTGACGGCAGCATGGCCAACCACCTGGTCAACTGGCTGAGCCCGCTCAAGGAGCGCTTCACCTCCGTCACCGGGGAGCGGGGCACTTTCATCGCCGACACCCTCACCGCCGACCTGACCTTCCACTCGAACGCCGCGGTGGCCACCGAGTGGGAGATGCTCCAGGCCTTCCGCGGCGTCTCCGAGGGCGACATGATCCGGTACGCCATCCCCAAACGCGAACCGCTGCTGGTCGAGCACGAACTCTTCCGGGACGCGGTGCTCGGCGTCTCCCAGGACATCTGCACCCTGCGCGAGGGACTCCGTACGGTCGAGGTCGCCGCCGCCGTGCTGGAGTCCGCCCGCAGCGGACGCACCGTCGACATCCCCGCGGGAGAGCCGGTCGGTCATGGAGCCTGAGAGCAGCCCGACGCCGGAGCCCGGCAGCCGCGGACGGATCGTCATGCTGGTCGACAACGGCGTGAACGGGGACTCCCGGGTGCAGAAGCAGGCGCGCTCCGCGGCCGAGGCGGGCTGGGAGGTGATCCTGCTCGGCAAGGCGCCCGGCAAGTCGCCGCAGCGCTGGCGGATCAGCGATGCCGAGGTCCGGCTGCTGAAGGTGCCCGGTCCCATGCAGCGGCGCCGGCACGAGTACCGGGGCGCCCGGCTGCGGGCACCACTGGCCTACCACCCCGGCCCGCTCGCCGCCTCCCGCAAGCAGCAGATGAAGGCGTGGCGGGCCGATCTCTACATCCGGGCGGCCGAGGCGGCCGCCGAGGGCTCGGCGGCTTCGCGGGCGAAACTGCTTCCGGAGCGGCTGAGCGCCAAGGTGCTGAACCGCTGGGTCCGTCTGCGCCTGCGGCAGACCCAGGCGCTGGAACAGCGGCGCAAACGGATGGACGCCCCGCTCGACCGGTTCACCACCGCGTTCTGGCTGCGCCTGATGGGGAAGCGGGCCTGGCGCAGGCTCGACCCGTATCTGCTCGACCTCGACCTGGCCTACGGCAAGGTGATCAGTGAGCTGGAGCCCGATCTGATCCATGCCAACGACTTCCGGATGCTGGGGGTCGGTGCACGGGCCAAGCTGCGGGCACGGGCCGCGCACCGCGACGTCAAGCTGGTCTGGGACGCGCACGAGTTCCTGCCGGGCATCAAGCCGTGGGACCCGCACCCGCGTTGGCACGTGGCGCAGTGCCTCCACGAGCTTGCCTACTCCCGGTACGCCGACGCCGTGACGACGGTCTCCGCCACCCTCGCGGAGCTGCTGGCCGAGCGGCACGGACTGGCCGAGACGCCCACGGTCGTACTGAACGCCCCCGAGGCGGAGGTCTCGCCCGAGCACGCCGCGGAGCCGGTACCCGATCTGCGTGAGCTGTGCGGCATCGGGGCGGACGTACCGCTCTCCGTCTACAGCGGCGCCGCGGCGCCCCAACGCGGACTCGACGTCATGGTCGAGTCGCTGCCGCAACTGCCAGGGCTGCACGTCGCGTTCGTCGTGCTCCGGCCGAAGTCGCCGTACATGGCCGAGCTGGCCGGGCGCGCCCGGGAACTCGGCGTGGCCGACCGCGTGCACATCCTCCCGTACGTACCGCACTACCAGGTCGTCCCGTTCCTGGCGGCGGCGGACTTCGGCGTCATCCCGATCCACCACTGGCCGAACCACGAGATCGCCCTGATCACCAAGTTCTTCGAGTACGCGCACGCGAGGCTGCCGCTCGTGGTCAGCGATGTGAGGACGATGGGGGAGATGGCGGCGGCGACCGGGCAGGGCGAGGTCTTCACGGCCGACGACGTCGAGGACTACGTCCGTGCGGCGAAGGCGGTGCTCGCGCAGCCGGAGAAGTACCGGGCCGTCTACGACGAACCAGGGCTGCTCGGCCAGTGGACCTGGGAGGCCCAGGCGGCGACGCTCGACGCCGTGTACGCGCGGCTGCTCCCGGGGGCCGTGCGCAGCTACGCCGGCAGAACGCCCGAGGTGACCGTGTGAGCGGCGGCCCCGGCAGCCGCGGGGTTCCCGACGTCACGGTCGTCGTGGCCGTGTACAACACCATGCCGTACCTCACCGAGTGCCTCGCGTCCCTCGTGGGGCAGTCCATCGGCCCGGACCGGCTCGAGGTGGTGGCGGTCGACGACGGTTCGACGGACGGCAGCGGCGCCGAGCTCGACCGCTTCGCCGAGCTCTTCCCGGACACGGTCACGGTGATCCACCAGCCCAACTCCGGCGGCCCGGCGGCTCCGAGCAACCGGGCGCTGGAGGTGGCCACGGGCCGGTTCGTCTACTTCATCGGCTCCGACGACCACCTGGGTGAGGAGGCGCTGGAGCGGATGGTGGCCTGCGCCGACACGAACGGCTCCGATGTCGTGATCGGCAGGATGGTCGGCACCAACGGCCGGTACGTGCGCCAGTCGCTCTACCGGGCCGACGACGCGGACGTCAGCCTCTACGGACCGGATCTGCCGTTCGCCCTGTCCAACACCAAACTGTTCCGCCGTGAGCTCGTGGAGAAGTACAAGCTGCGCTTCCCCGAGGAACTCCCGGTCGGCAGCGACCAGCCGTTCACCATCGAGGCCTGCGTCCGCGCCCGCAGGATCTCGGTGCTCGCCGGCTACATCTGTTACTACGCGGTGAAGCGGGGCGACGCGGGCAACATCACGTACCGCGCCGATCACCTGGCGCGGCTGCGCTGCACCGGGGAGATCATGGACCGTGCGGCGGTGCTGATCGAGGCCGGGCCGAAGCGGGACGCCGTCTTCAAGCGCCACTTCACCTGGGAGCTCTCCAAGCTCCTGCAGGACGACTTCCCGGCACTCGACGCGCAGACCGGGCGCGAGGTCTGCGACGGTATCGGACGGCTGGCCGACACCTATCTCACCGACCCGCTGGCCGACTCGCTCACGGTCAAACGGAGAGTGAGGCTCCGGCTGGCGCAGCGTGGCGCCCTGGACGAGCTCCACCGTGTCGTGACCGAGGAGGCGGAGCGCGGCGCACCGCCGTTCCACCTGGAGGACGGCCGCGCCTTCGCCCGGTACCCGGGCTTCCGCGACGCGGGCCTCGGGCTGCCGGACCGCAGTTTCGAACTGGTCGGCGAGAGCGTGCCGGGACGGCTCGCCGACGGGACCGAGCTGATCGACTCCGGCTGGGTCCAGGACGGCGACGAGCTGTCCTTCACCGTCACGGTACGGATCGGCGTCGTCGGCGACACCGGCTCCGCCGTCGTACGCCTCGTCGACGGCGCCATGCCCGGCAGCGCCGACAAGGCGGGCGCCCGCCGGCTGCCCGCCGGAAAGCGGCTTCCCCCCGCGTACGGCAAGTTCCGCAGGGAGGCCTCCGCGGACGGCGACGCCACGCTGCTGCACGCCCGGGTCCCGTTGGAGCCGCGTGAGGTCACCTGCGGGGTGCGGGTCTACGTGGACGTGGCGGGATCGACGTACGAGATCCCGGTGCGCGCCGACGGACATCCGATGCCGCTGGCACGGCGGTGGCACGGCGCCGAGGAGCCGTACCGGGCCGCCGCACACCGCAACACCAAGGGGCGCATGGTGATCAGTACCGGCCCGCTCCGCCCGCCCAGGACGACGCCGGTCTCGTGGCTACGGTCCAAGCTGCCCGGCGCCGAACGCCCCAGGAGGAAGTGATCCCATGAGCATCTGCGTAGTGGCCCTCGGCAAGATCGGCCTGCCGCTGGCCGTGCAGTTCGCGGCCAAGGGGCACCGGGTGATCGGCGCCGACATCGACGAGAGGGTCGTGGAGCTGGTCAACGCCGCGGTCGAACCCTTCCCCGGCGAGCACGGCCTCGCCGGCCGGCTCAAGGAGGCCGTCGCGGCGGGGCTGTTGACCGCGACGACGGACACCACCGCCGCGGTCGCGCAGTCCGACGCCGTCGTGGTCGTCGTGCCGCTCTTCGTGGACGCCGAGGGCACACCGGACTTCGGCTGGATGGACTCCGCGACGAAGGCGATCGCCGCCGGACTGAAGCGGGGCACGCTCGTCAGCTACGAGACCACGTTGCCGGTCGGGACGACCCGCACCCGCTGGGCGCCCGAGCTCGAAGAGGGGTCGGGCCTGAAGGCCGGCGACGACTTCCACCTGGTGTTCTCCCCGGAGCGGGTGCTCACCGGCCGGGTCTTCGCCGATCTGCGCCGCTACCCGAAACTGGTCGGCGGCATCGACGCGGCCTCGGCCGCGCGCGGGGTGGCGTTCTACGAATCGGTCCTCGACTTCGACGAGCGTGCGGATCTGCCGCGGCCCAACGGCGTCTGGAACCTCGGCACGTCGGAGGCCTCCGAACTCGCCAAGCTCGCCGAGACCACCTACCGCGACGTCAACATCGCGCTGGCGAACCAGTTCGCGCGGTTCGCGGACCGGCAGGGCGTCGACATCCTGAAGGTCATCGAGGCCTGCAACTCGCAGCCGTACAGCCACATCCATCTGCCGGGCATCGCCGTCGGCGGCCACTGCATCCCGGTCTACCCGCGGATGTACCTGTGGAACGACCCGACGGCGACCGTGGTCCGCTCGGCGCGCGAGGCCAATGCCGCCATGCCGGAGTACGCGGTGGATCTGCTGGCCGCCGCCTACGGGGACCTGACCGGCGCCGAGGTGCTGGTGCTCGGCGCGGCCTATCGCGGCGGGGTGAAGGAGACGGCCTTCTCCGGTGTCTTCCCGACCGTCGCGGCGCTACGGGCACGAGGGGCGTACGCCTACGTCTCCGACCCGATGTACACCGCGGAGGAACTGGCCGCGCAGGGACTGACTCCGCACACCGGCGAGGCCGTCACCGCCGCGGTCCTCCAGGCCGACCACCCCGAGTACCGGGAGCTGTCGGCGGAAGACCTGCCGGGTGTGCGCGTCCTGGTCGACGGGCGCCGCACGACGGACCCGGCCCGCTGGGAGGGTGTCCGCCGCATCGTGATCGGCGGCTGATCCGCCGGGCGCGGCCGGCGGATGCGCCTCGCCGGCCCACCGTGCGGCGGATCGGACCCGGTGGATCAGACCTCGGCGAGCGAGCCCGGGCCGGTCTCGCGGTAGCGCGTGCCGGTCTGCGGGCACTCCCACAGTCCCGGCTCGTCCGCGCACGCCACCAGCTTCACCCCGGCGCGGCCGACCCAGCCCACCTGCCGGGCCGGAACGCCGACGACCAGCGCGAAATCGGGCACGTCCCGGGTCACCACGGCGCCGGCCCCGATCATCGCCCAGCGGCCGATCCGGACCGGCGCGACGGCGACGGACCGTGCCCCCAGGGACGCCCCCTCGGCGACCCGCACCCCGACGGCCTCCCAGTCACCGCCGCGTTTCTGCCTGCCGTCGGGGTCGACCGAGCGGGGCGCGCGGTCATTGGTGAGCACCACGGCCGGCCCGATGAAGACGCCGTCGGCGAGCTCCGCCGGCTCGTACACCAGCGCATAGTTCTGGATCTTCACGTTGTCGCCGACGCGCACGCCGGTGCCGATGTACGCGCCGCGGCCGACCACGCAGTTCGTGCCGAGCCTGGCCTGCTCGCGGATCTGAGCGAGCTCCCACACGCTGCTGCCGTCCCCGATCTCGGCGGTCCCGTCGACCTGGGCGGTGGGCTGGACTCTGTGATTCACGTCTGCTCTGCCTTCCGGAGCGCGGTGTCGACCGGGAGCCTACGGTGTGTGCCCGTCCGGCGGCGGAAGGTGACGGCCCCTCCGTGCGTCCGGGTCGGCGCCGGAGCCCCGGGGGAGTCGCCGACGGCGACGAGCCGGCCCTCGACGGCCCGGTGCGGCCCGGTCCTGAGGTGCCGACAGGGCCGGGGAGCCCGGTTTGACCACCGGGGTGCGGCCCCGTAGCCTTGTCCCTCGGCGTGTTTCCATGCGCGCCCACCCCTGAGCACATCCCTCGTGGCGGATCTGTCCGTCAGGAGAGGCCGCTCATCCTTCCGGATCGTCGCGGGCTTCGGCCTGCGCGAGTGGCTGGCATCAGGGGATCCGTTCCGAGCGAGAGAGAGATCCGCGTGTACGCCATCGTGCGCAGCGGTGGCCGCCAGCACAAGGTTGCTGTCGGTGACATCGTTGAGGTTGACAAGATTTCCACTGCCCAGGTTGGCGACACGGTCGAGCTCTCGACCCTGCTCGTGGTCGACGGCGACGCCGTGACCAGCGACCCGTGGGTGCTGGCCGGGATCAAGGTCCAGGCCGAGGTCGTGGACCACCACAAGGGCGCGAAGATCGACATCCTTCGCTACAAGAACAAGACCGGCTACCGCCGTCGCCAGGGTCACCGCCAGCAGTACACGGCGATCAAGGTCACCGGTATCCCCGCGGCTGCGAAGTAAGGGACTGAGGAGACATGGCACACAAGAAGGGCGCATCGTCCACCCGGAACGGGCGCGATTCCAACGCTCAGCGGCTCGGCGTCAAGCGCTTCGGCGGCCAGGCCGTCAACGCCGGTGAGATCCTGGTCCGCCAGCGCGGCACCCACTTCCACCCGGGCACGGGCGTCGGCCGTGGCGGCGACGACACGCTGTTCGCGCTCGCCGCTGGTGCGGTGCAGTTCGGCACCCACCGTGGCCGCAAGGTCGTGAACATCGTTCCGATCGCCGAGTAATTTCGGCGCTCGTCGAGCGGTTTCTGCGGAGGCGGACCTCACTTCCCGTACGGGAAGCGGGTCCGCCTTTCGCGTGTTTCTCCTATGAGAGACCAGTCCGTCCCCGGCGGGGACGGTATGAGCTTGAGACATTTCTGCACGTATGTAACTGGAGGTTTCCACCATGACCACCTTCGTGGACCGCGTCGAGCTGCATGCCGCCGCGGGTAACGGAGGCCACGGCTGTGCCTCCGTTCACCGTGAGAAGTTCAAGCCGCTCGGCGGCCCGGACGGCGGCAACGGCGGCCGTGGCGGCGATGTGACCCTGGTCGTCGACCAGGACGTCACCACGCTCCTCGACTATCACCACAGCCCCCACCGCAAGGCCACCAACGGGCAGCCCGGCGCGGGCGACAACCGTTCCGGCAAGGACGGCCAGGACCTGGTCCTGCCGGTCCCCGACGGTACGGTCGTGCTCGACCGGGACGGCAACGTGCTCGCCGACCTGGTCGGCCACGGCACCACGTTCGTCGCCGGTCAGGGTGGCCGCGGCGGCCTCGGCAACGCCGCACTCGCCTCGGCCCGGCGCAAGGCGCCCGGCTTCGCGCTGCTCGGCGAGCCGGGCGAGTCCCGGGACATCGTCCTGGAGCTGAAGACCGTCGCCGACGTCGCGCTGGTCGGCTACCCGAGCGCGGGCAAGTCCTCGCTCATCTCCGTCCTGTCCGCGGCCAAGCCGAAGATCGCCGACTACCCGTTCACCACGCTCGTCCCGAACCTGGGCGTGGTCACCGCGGGCGGCACCGTCTACACCATCGCCGACGTTCCGGGTCTGATCCCGGGCGCCAGCCAGGGCAAGGGCCTCGGCCTGGAGTTCCTGCGGCACGTCGAGCGCTGCTCCGTACTCGTGCACGTACTGGACACCGCGACGCTGGAGTCCGACCGTGACCCCGTCTCCGACCTCGACATCATCGAGGAGGAGCTGAAGCAGTACGGCGGGCTGGACGACCGGCCCCGGATCGTCGTCCTCAACAAGATCGACATCCCGGACGGCCAGGATCTCGCGGACATGATCCGCCCGGAGCTCGAGGAGCGCGGCTACCGCGTCTTCGAGGTGTCCGCCGTCGCGCGCACCGGCCTGAAGGAGCTCTCCTTCGCGCTCGCCGGCGTGATCGCCGAGGCGCGCGCCGCCAAGCCCGTGGAGGAGGCGACCCGCATCGTCATCCGCCCGAAGGCGGTGGACGACACGGGCTTCACCGTCACGCTGGAGGAGGACGGCATCTACCGGGTGCGCGGCGAGAAGCCGGAGCGCTGGGTCCGCCAGACCGACTTCAACAACGACGAGGCCGTCGGCTACCTCGCGGACCGTCTCAACCGCCTGGGCGTCGAGGACGAGCTGATGAAGGCCGGTGCCCGCGCGGGCGACGGTGTGGCCATCGGCGCCGAGGACAACGCGGTCGTCTTCGACTGGGAGCCGACCATGGCGGCGGGCGCGGAGATGCTCGGCCGGCGTGGCGAGGACCACCGTCTCGAAGCCCCCCGGCCGGCGGCCCAGCGCCGTCGCGACCGCGAGTCGGAGCGCGATGACGTGCAGCGCGAATTCGACGACTTCGACCCGTTCTAAACGGCCTCGCAGGGGGTGGTGGGGCCCGCAGCGCCGGGCCCGCCGCCCCCTGCGGCGTGCCCGCCCCCGGCGGTCCGCCACCTCCGGCGCGCCCGTGCGGTCCGCCCGTACCCGGAGTGGCCGCCCGTCGCGGCCGGTGACCCGGGACCCCGTCCGGGGTGTCCCGTCCGTCCCGCCCCTGTGGTGTCGGTCACCCGGCCGTCGGGCGTCAATTCCGCTCTTCGCCCTGATCGCAAGGGAACGGCAGGTGTCCTCGCAGCATGCGGGGGCCGACGTCCACCTTGCGAGACGGTAACGGAGAGTGCAACCATCGGTGTATCTCCCAGCCCTCGCAAGGTAGGTCGTCTGTGTCTGCTCAGCACATAGCCAAAGCCCGAACCACAGCAGTCGTGCTCGCCGGTGGTACCGGCCAGCGGGTGGGCCTGTCCATCCCCAAGCAGCTGCTGAAGATCGCAGGCAAGGCTGTCATCGAGCACACGCTGTCGATCTTCCAGCAGGCCGACTCCATCGATGACGTCATCGTCCTGATGGCCCCGGGCTACGTGCCCGACGTCGAGAAGATCGTCGCCAAGGCCGGTCTCACCAAGGTCATCAAGGTGATCGAGGGCGGCACCACGCGCAACGAGACCACCGAGCGCGCGATCGCGGCGCTCGGCGAGGGCCTCGCCGAGGGCGAGGACCGCAACGTCCTCTTCCACGACGCCGTGCGCCCCCTGCTGTCCCAGCGTGTCATCAAGGACTGCGTGGACGCCCTGGACCGCTACCAGGCCGTCGACGTCGCCATCCCGTCCGCGGACACGATCATCGTGACCCGCACCCACGGCGGCGACGGCGAGTTCATCACCGACGTGCCGGACCGCTCCCGGCTGCGCCGCGGCCAGACGCCGCAGGCGTTCAAGCTCTCCACGATCCGCCGCGCCTACGAGGTCGCCTCGGGTGACCCGAACTTCCAGGCCACCGACGACTGCTCGGTCGTGCTGAAGTACCTCCCCGACGTGCCGATCTACGTCGTGGCGGGCGACGAGTACAACATGAAGGTGACCCAGCCGGTCGACGTCTTCATCGCGGACAAGCTCTTCCAGCTGGCCTCCACGGCCGTTCCGCAGCCGACCGACGACGCCGCCTACCGCGAGCTGCTCACCGGCAAGACCCTGGTCGTCTTCGGCGGCTCGTACGGCATCGGCGCGGATATCGCGGCGCTCGCCGAGTCCTACGGCGCCAACGTCTACGCGCTGGGCCGCTCCACCACCGGCACGCACGTGGAGAACCCGGAGCACGTCGACGACGCGCTCTCCAAGGCGTACGCCGACACCGGCCGCGTCGACTACGTGATCAACACCGCGGGCGTGCTCCGCATCGGCAAGCTGGCCGAGACGGACAACACGACCATCCAGGAAGCGCTGAACGTCAACTACCTGGCGCCCGTCCAGATCGCCCGCGCCTCGTACAAGTACCTCGCGGAGACCAAGGGCCAGCTGCTGCTCTACACCTCCAGCAGCTACACCCGCGGCCGCGCGGAGTACAGCCTCTACTCGTCGACCAAGGCCGCCATGGTGAATCTCACCCAGGCGCTCTCCGACGAATGGGCCGGCGACGGCGTGCGGGTGAACTGCGTGAACCCCGAGCGCACCGCGACCCCGATGCGGACCAAGGCGTTCGGCGACGAGCCCGCGGGCTCGCTGCTCTCCTCCGAGGCCGTCGCGCGCACCTCGCTCGACGTCCTGCTCTCGGAGATGACCGGCCATGTCATCGACGTACGCCAGCAGGATCCGACCCGCGGTGCCTCCGAGGCGTCGGGCTTCGAGCAGGCACTTGCCGCCGTCCTGGACCGACAGGCCGATGTGTAATACTGCTTGACAATCGACTATTCGGACCCCTGTCGTCGCTTTGTGCGAACTACAGGGGTCCGAATTCGTGAAGGTCTTCTTCACATTTCCCTCGCAAGGTAATCAGTCGGCACCCTCGGAAGCGGTACTTCGTGATTTCGAAAGCCATTCGCTTGGCTCGTGTGGGCAGCGGTTCGGAGCTGGCCGCCGCGCTCTTCGTGGCTCTGGGGTTCCCGTGCATCATGCTCGCGGCGATAATCCCCAACCTGTGGTTCTTTGCCGCGGCGACCGCGGCCACCTACCTGGCCGACCGGTATCTGCACCACTGCGGCAGCTATCTGGTCAACCGGCTCGCCGCCGTCCGTGCGGGTCTGTCGATCCGCTTCCTGGTGCGCCAGCTGCTGCTGATCCTGCTGCTCTCCCGTATGGGGTACGGCGGGCAGCCGCTGTTCTACGTGACGGTCGCCTGCCTGCTGGCCTTCTACGGGCTGCAGGCGCCGCAGAGCGCGATGGTCACCCTCATCCGGCTGCGCCGCAAGCTTCCTGTGGTCACCCGCAACATCGACCTCAGCGCGGTGCGGATCGCCGACGCCCCGCCGCAGCGGCTGATGAACCGCCCCGCGGAGAAGATGCTCCACCTGGACATCTTCTCGATGGTCGGCGTGCTGGCCGCGGTCGAGACCGGCACGTTCGGCATCGCGTACGCGGGTCTCGCGCTCACGCTCGCTCTCGCGGGCATCTACCTGACGGCGCTCCTGCCGTACGTCCGGCCGAGCCGGCTCGTCCCGCCGGAGACCAAGGTCCTCAACGCCGTGGGCGACTGGCTGGACGAGTACCGGCCGACCGTCGCGCTGTACTTCTCCGGCTCCAAGGACTCGGCCTACCAGGTCAACATGTGGCTGGAGACGATGGCGCAGCTCGGCGGCCGGCCGCTGATCCTGTTGCGTGAGCGCGGTCTGGTCTCCCAGCTCGCCACCACGTCGGTTCCGGTGCTCTGCGTGCCCGGTGGCGTGCACCTGATGAACCTGAACCTGTCGACGGTGCGGGTCGCGCTCTACGCGGCCAACGTCGGCAAGAACATCCATCTGCTCCGGGTGCCGACCATGAAGCACGTCTTCATCGGCCACGGCGACAGCGACAAGCTCGCCAGCGTCAACCCCTTCAGCAAGGTCTACGACGAGGTCTGGACCGCGGGCCGGGCCGGCCGCGACCGTTACGCGCTGGCCGACGTCGGCGTGCGGGACGAGGACATCGCCGAGGTGGGCCGCCCCCAGCTGGCCGCCATCGAGCCGTGGACCGGTGCCCCGAAGAACCCGATCCCGACCGTGCTGTACGCGCCCACCTGGGAAGGCTGGGACGACAACCCGGGCAACACCTCGCTGCTGCTGGCCGGCGAGAACATCGTCCGCCGGCTGCTGGACGCCGAGCAGCCGATCCGGCTCCTGTACAAGCCGCACCCCTTCACCGGCACGCGCAGCCGCGAGGCCAAGGCTGTGCACCTGCGCATCACCGCTCTGATCGAGCAGGCCGCGGCGAAGCGTGCGGCGGACCCCCGCTGGGCGCAGCAGGCGAGCTCGCTGCAGGGCGAGCACGCCGGGGCCCGCGCCGAGATGGCCCGCATCGAGGCGCAGCTGGCCGCGCTGGCGGCCGGCGGCCGTACGGCCCGGGACGAGGCGGAGCTGTCCCGTGACTCGCTCGCCGACCCGGCGCGCGAGGCGGAGACCGCGAAACTGAAGAACGAGTGGAACGCCGCGTACTGGCGCTCGCTGGGCTGGTGGGAGCACAAGGTGATCACCGGCGCCCAGATGCGTCTGTACGACTGCTTCAACGAGTCCGACGCCATGGTTTCGGACATCTCCAGCGTGGTGTCCGACTTCATCGCGAGCGGCAAGCCGTACGCGGTCACGGACTCCGCCGAGCTGGGTGTGGAGGAGTTCCGCCGGCAGAACACCGCGGTCCGCGCCGCGGTGATCCTCTCCAACGCGGCGACCGAGCTGGATGCCCTGCTCAGCGCGGTGGTGGACGAGAACGCGGACACGCTGGCGGACGCCAGGCGCGAGCTCAAGGCGTACCTGCTCGGTCCGGACGAGCCCACCTCCATCGTGCGTTTCGATGCTGCCGTGGCGGCGCTCTCGGCCAAGGCGGAGGCGCGGAACACCGGTGTGGCCAAGAGCCTCGGCGAAACCGTGAGTGGCTGAAAACAAGCGGATCACCTCCTGGGTTCACCAAGGCCCGGTAAAACCCCGATGGGTTTTACCGGGCCTTTGTGATGAGCGTCACCGTGCACCATGAAGATGCCGGACAACCAATGGATGACTCCGGCTGTCTTCTGTGAGTGTGAACGAGATGCCAATTCCTGATGTGACGGTGATCCTCGGAGCATATGAGGCGATGCCGTATCTCATCCGCTGCCTCGAATCGGTGGAGTCCCAGTCCATCGGAGCCCATCGAATGGAAATTGTCGCGGTCGACGACGGCTCCACCGACGGGACCGGCGAATTCCTCGAAGAATTCGCCGCCCGTTCCGCGGTGGCGACCACCGTGGTGCGCCAGGCCAATTCCGGAGGGCCGAGCGGCCCGCGGAATGTGGGTCTCGGCATGGCGCGCGGCCGCTACGTCTTCTTCCTCGACGCGGACGACCATCTCGGCCAGGAGGCCCTGGCGCGCATGGTCGCCATGGCCGACCGGGCGCACACCGACGTGGTGCTCGGGAAGGTGGTCGGCGTCGACCGGGGAGCGCCCCGGTCGATGTGGACCGCCACCGAGGACCGGGTCGACGTGTACAACTCCAAGGTCATTTACACCTTGAGCGCGCAGAAGCTGTTCCGCCGTGCGCTGCTGGAACGCCTGGCCCTGCGGTTCGACGAAGGTCTCAGAACCGGTGAGGACGCCCTCTTCACCATGGAGGCCTATCTGTGCGGCGCCGGTGTCTCCGTGATCTCCGATTACACCTGCTATTACCTGGTCGGCCGCGACGACGGAAAGCACGCCACCAAGAGCGGCACCTACGAATGGCGCTTCGATTCCATGCGGGCCATGATGGAGCTCATTCACCGGCTCGAACCCGCAGGTCCGAAGCGCGACTTCCTGATGGTCCGGCCCTTCACCGTCGGCATGCTGCAGCAGTTCGGTCCCCGCTTCCTCAAGAACTCCGAGCGGGTGCGCCGCCACAAGGTGGAACTCGCGGCGCCGCTCATGGACGCGTACTGGAACGACGGTGTGGCGCGGCGGATCAAGGTGGCGGAGCGGCTGCGGCTCGTCTGTGTCGCCCGGGGCCGTGCCGACCTGCTCGTCGACCACCTGACCTACCTCCGGGCGGAGACGGTTCCGGATCTGGTCCGTTCACCCGGGGGCGACAGGCTCTATCTCGGGTACCCGCACTTCCGCGACGCCTCGGCCGGGTTCCGCGACTGCGACTTCGAGGTCACCGTGCCCGACCGGCACGACGGCAGGCGCGTCGATCCGCCCGGGGCGGCTGCGTACCGGGCCTCGCTCCCGCGGCGGGTGGCGCGCCGGATGCGCAGCGACTTACGGCGGTGGAGGTCGCGCCTGAGCACGGGCTGAACGGCCGCCCCGCCCACCGATTCCCCCGAATTCCACTGGCACTCCCAGTAAAATCGCCCGGAAGGTCGCAGCGTGCGACAGGACCGACATCCCATTCTGAGGACTGGTCACGTGAAGGCTCTCGTACTGTCCGGAGGGGCGGGTACCCGCCTCCGCCCCATCACGCATACCTCGGCCAAGCAGCTGGTCCCCGTGGCCAACAAGCCGGTGCTGTTCTACGGACTGGAAGCCATCGCGGAAGCAGGAATCGACGAGGTCGGCATCATCGTGGGCGACACGGCCGACGAGATCCGCCAGGCCGTCGGCGACGGTTCCCGGTTCGGCCTCGACGTGACCTACATCCCGCAGGACGAGCCGCTCGGGCTCGCGCACGCGGTGCTGATCGCCCGTGACTTCCTTGGCGACGACGACTTCGTGATGTACCTCGGTGACAACTTCATCGTCGGCGGGATCAGCGGACTGGTCGAGGAGTTCCGCACCGACCGGCCCGAGGCGCAGATCCTGCTGACCCAGGTGCCCGACCCGACCTCCTTCGGTGTCGCCGAACTCGACTCCGCCGGCCGGGTGGTGGCCCTGGAGGAGAAGCCGAAGGAGCCCAAGAGCGATCTGGCGCTCGTCGGCGTCTATCTCTTCACCCCCGCCATTCACGAGGCGGTCCGCTCGATCCAGCCTTCCTGGCGCGGCGAGCTGGAGATCACGCACGCCATCCAGTGGCTGATCGACCAGAAGCGCGACGTCCGCTCCACCACGATCCGCGGGTACTGGAAGGACACCGGCAACGTCACCGACATGCTGGAGGTCAACCGGACGGTGCTGGAGTCCGTCGAGCCGTCCTTCGAGGGCGCCGACGTCGACGACGACAGCGAGATCATCGGCCGGGTGCGGATCGAGGCGGGCGCCAAGGTCACCGGCAGCCGGATCGTCGGGCCCGCGATCATCGGTGCGGGATCGGTGATCAGCGGCGCGTACGTCGGCCCGTTCACCTCCGTCGCCGAGGACTGCCGGATCGAGGACAGCGAGATCGAGTACTCCATCGTCCTGCGGGGCGCCTCCATCGCCGGCGTCCGCCGCGTCGAGGCGTCGCTCATCGGCCACGACGTCGAAGTGACCCCCGCGCCCCGCTCCCCGTCCGCCCACCGACTCGTGCTCGGCGACCACAGCAAGGTGCAGATCTCGTCATGACGACCCACATCCTGGTGACCGGCGGTGCCGGATTCATCGGCTCGCACTACGTCCGTACGGTGCTCGGCCCGCAGGGGGCCGGGGATGTCGCCGTCACCGTGCTCGACAAGCTCACCTACGCGGGCAACCCGGCCAACCTCGACGAGGTCCGCGACCATCCCGGTTTCTCCTTCGTACAGGGCGACATCTGCGACACCGGGCTGGTCTCCGAACTGATGGCGCAGCACGACGAGGTGGTGCACTTCGCCGCCGAGTCCCACGTGGACCGGTCCATCGAGGGCGGCGCCGAGTTCGTCCGTACGAATGTGGTCGGCACCCACACCCTGATCCACGCCGCACATCTGGCGGGCATCAAGACCTTCGTGCACATCTCCACCGACGAGGTGTACGGCTCGATCGACGAGGGCTCCTGGCCCGAGACCGATCCGCTCGCGCCCAACTCCCCGTACTCCGCGGCCAAGGCGTCCAGCGACCTGATCGCCCTCTCGTACCACCGCACGCACGGACTCGACGTCCGGGTGACCCGCTGCTCGAACAACTACGGGCACCACCACTTCCCCGAGAAGGTCATCCCGCTGTTCGTCACCAACCTGCTGGACGGCAGGACGGTCCCGCTCTACGGCGACGGCGCCAACGTCCGCGACTGGCTGCACATCGACGACCATGTGCAGGGGATCGAACTGGTCCGCACGAAGGGCCGGGCCGGGGAGGTCTACAACATCGGCGGCGGCACGGAACTCTCCAACAAGGAGCTCACCGGCCTGCTGCTGGAGGCCTGCGGAGCCGACTGGGACACCAGCGTCACCTACGTCGAGGACCGCAAGGGCCACGACCGTCGCTACTCCGTCGACTGCACCAAGATCAGTGAGGAGCTCGGCTACGAACCCCGCAAGGACTTCCGTACCGGGCTCGCCGAGACCGTGCAGTGGTACCGCGACAACCGCTCCTGGTGGGAGCCGCTGAAGGACCGGGCCGCCCTGTGAGCGGGGTCTGGCTGGTCACCGGAGCCGCCGGCATGCTCGGCCGGGACCTGCTGGCCCGGCTCGCCGGCGAAGGCGTCGCCGCCGTCGGCGCGGACCGTGCGGCCATGGACGTCGCCGACCCCGCCTCGGTGCGGGCCGGGTTCGAGCGGCACCGCCCCGCTGTCGTCGTGAACTGCGCCGCCTGGACCGCCGTCGACGACGCCGAGTCCCAGGAGGACGCAGCGCTCCGGGTCAACGGCACGGGTCCCGAGGTCCTCGCCGCGGCCTGCCGCGAGCACGGTGCGGTGCTCCTCCAGGTCTCCACCGACTACGTCTTCGCGGGGGACGCCGAGAAGCCGTACCCGGAGGACGCCGCCACGGGCCCGCGCAGCGCCTACGGGCGGACCAAACTGGCCGGGGAGCGCGCGGTACTGGCGACCCTCCCGGACAGCGGCTACGTCGTCCGTACCGCCTGGCTGTACGGAGCGGGCGGCCCCAACTTCGTCCGCACGATGATCAGGCTGGAGGGGGTCAAGGACACCCTGGACGTGGTGGACGACCAGCGCGGGCAGCCCACCTGGACCGTCGACCTGGCCGACCGCCTGGTCCGGCTCGGACAGGGCGCCCTGGCGGGCACCGCGACCCCGGGCGTGTACCACGGCACCAGCGGCGGCGGGACGACCTGGTTCGGCCTCACCCGGGAGATCTTCCGGCTGCTGGGGGCCGATCCCGCGCGCGTCCGCCCCACGACCAGTGAAGCCTTCCTCCGGCCGGCACCCCGGCCCGCGTTCAGCGTGCTCGGACACGACCGCTGGGCGGCAGCCGGCATGGAACCGGTCCGCGACTGGAAGCCGGCCTTGCGCGAGGCGTTCCCGGCGCTGCTCCGCGCGGAACGCGGCTGATCAGCCGAATGATCGGATCGGTGGCGGTCTCCCGCATTCCCTTGCGGGAGATCGCCGGCGTCAACAAATGGGAGAACGCTTACCGCACCGCGCGCTCATAGGGTAACTTCGCCGGGAATCGGACCAGTTGATTTCTGTCGAAGGGCCGCTCCACGTGAACCGCCATGACTTCCTGCGTCAAATGCACCGCGTCTACCGGCCCCGGAACTATCTGGAGATCGGGGTCAACGACGGCAGGAGCCTGGCCCTTTCACGGGTGCCCTCCGTCGCCGTCGACCCGGCCTTCCGGGTGGTGACGGACATCAGCTGCGACGTCCACCTGGTCAAAGCGACGAGCGACGACTTCTTCGCCCGCAAGGATCCGCTGCTCCACCTGCGCAACGGCCGCAACCCGTTCCGCGCCCTCGCCCGCCGGGATCCGCTCAACGTGCTCGGCGGGGATCCGAAGCTGGAGCTCTCCTTCATCGACGGCATGCACCTCTTCGAGTACGCGCTGCGCGACTTCATGAACGTCGAGCGGCATTCGCGCTGGTCGAGCGTGATCGTGCTGGACGACATGCTGCCGCGCAATGTCGACGAGGCGGCCCGGGACCGGCACACGAAATTTTGGACCGGCGACGTCTACAAGGTGGTGCAGGTGCTGCGCCGCTACCGCCCCGATCTGGTGGTGGTCGAGATCGACACGGCACCGACCGGCGTGGTCGCCGTCTTCGGCGCCGACCCGGAAAGCACCGTTCTGAAGAGTGCGTACGACAAGATCATCGAAGAGTACGTCGTACCCGATCCGCAGGACGTGCCCGAAGAAGTCCTGGTGCGCAAGACCGCCGTCCAGCCCGAGACACTGCTCGGCGCCGACTTCTGGCCGGCCCTGATCCGGGCCCGCAACCTGCGCCGGTCCCGCTCGGCGTTCACGTCGTTGCGCGGGCGGATCGAGGCGGTCGCGGGCTGAGCCCACGCCTGCGGTGAAGCCCTCGCGGTCTCCGGACCGCGAGGGCTTCCGTCGTACCGGCGGCCCGGCCCCCGGATCAGCCCCGGGCGCGCAGCTGCGCGTAGTACGCCCGGCAGGCCTCGTACGACGGCAGCAGACCACGCTGCTCGGCCTCGGCCAGCGAGGGGGCGGCGGCGTCCTTCTCGGAGAGCAGCGGGGTGATGCCCTCGGGCCACTCGATGCCCAGCTCCGGGTCGAGCGGGTGGATGCCGTGCTCGCGGCCGGGCGCGTAGCCCTCGGAACACAGATAGACCACCGACGCGTCGTCCGTCAGTGCCATGAACGAGTGGCCGAGCCCCTCGGCGACGTAGACGGCGTGATGGTCCACGTCGTCCAGACGCACGGCCTCCCACTGCTTGTAGGTGGGGGAGCCGACCCGGATGTCCACGAGGACGTCGAGCACCGCGCCGCGCACGCACTTGACGTACTTCGCCTGGCTCGGCGGCACATCGGCGAAGTGGACACCGCGCAGGGTGCCGCGGCTGGACACCGAGAAGTTGGCCTGTGCGAGCTGCAGGCCGTGTCCGGCGGCCTCGCTGAGCTCGGACGCCTTGAACCACTCGTGGAAGCTGCCGCGACTGTCCGGGAAGACCTTGGGCTCATGGACCCAGGCCCCTTCGATGGAGAGCTGCCGCATGCGATCACATCCTTGTTCCGCTGCTTGTCTGAGGGGTGGTGGGCGGTCCCGGGTCAGCCGGTGAACCGGACGGCGAGGCGGCGCATCCGCTTGCGGCCCGAGGGCGGGAGCCTGCGGACGACCGGGCCACCGACCGCGCGCAGCACGCGCCGCAGCGCCGCCTTCCGGCGCGCGACGGCCACTTTCCGCATGAGCGCGGGCTCGATCTCGGGCAGCTCCGGGTCGAGGTGGATCCGGCCGCGCCTGTCGACGGTGACGTCGCAGAGCGGGAGTGCGGGACCGTTCTCCCCGTCGAGCCGGGCCGACAGCTTCCAGCCGCCTTCCGTGACCCCGTGCGCCCGCGCCGGCACGGCCAGATGGGCCCGTCCCTCCGTGGGGTGCAGCACGGTCCGCAGGGTGTGTGCGGGTCCGGAGGTCCCGTCGGCGGGGCTCAGGACCAGCTGGGCGGCCGAGTCGCCGGTGGCGGTGGTGGTGACGAGATCCAGCCGGAGCTCGGGCCGGCCGGACGGTGTCCTCAGGACCGGGCGGCCGGCGAGATGGCCGGCCAGTTTCTTGCTGCGCCCGTCGACGTCCAGGGTGAGATTGCCGTGCGGGTCGGTGAAGTAGGGGATGACGGCGCGGGCGGGGGAGCCCAGCGAAGCGGGCCGGCAGGCCGTGTCCACCTCGGCGGCGCGGTCCGCTCCGATCCTGGCCTTGCGGACCAGGCCCATGCCGCGCAGCGGCATCCACACGTCCCAGAAGCCGCGTGACACCCGTCCGCGCCCCTTGACCGCCTCGGCGGTCAGCCGGCCGCTGCCGTGCAAAACGACTTCGAAGCCGCCGTCGGCGAGCTCCTCGACCGAGGTGGTGAAGGTCGCCGGGCAGGGCCATTCGACGGCTGTCTCGCGGTTGCGGAGCGTGAGCTCGGCGGAGTACCCGGCGAGGTCGTCGGTGACGTCCACCGATTCTCCGGTCAGCTCGGGGTCCAGGTGGTAGCGGCCGTCGCGGCGCACCAGACGCAACGGGGCCCCGTCCTCGTGGACGAGCCGGCCGCTGACGGTGACGGCGATCCGGCCGTCCGGCTGCCAGGCGAACGTCTCCAGCCGGGCCGCCGCCGTGACGGACGCGGCGAAACGGGCGATCCGGACGAGGCCCTCCCGGTCGTCCGCACGCAGCTGCGCGGACCGTGTCCGCAGCAGGGGGCCGAGCCCGTTGTGCACGCCGTCGCCCATGAAGTCCCTGGCCAGCGGCTGGATGGCGTCGCACATCCCGTCGAGGAACTCCGGCGAGTAGCGCAGCACGGCCGGCTCGCTGAGCCGGCCGAGCATCTCGACGCGGTAGAAGCGGCGCAGCAGCCGGTCCCGGAATTCCCCGGGCTCCGTATGGGACACGACGACGTCGAGGACCTCGCGGAGATTCCCGTAGTACCCGGACGGGACGATCCTGGCGGACCCGGCGTTCTTTCCGTCGTCCCGCTTGGAATAGTAGTAGCAGGTGTAGTTGCCGAGGATGGAGACGACCTGGGCGGGGAAATACGCCTGCATCATGTAGAGCTGGTCCTCCAGGCGACGCTTTCCCTCGGGGTAGGCGATTCCGTTCTCACGGAGGAATTCCGTCCGGAACATCTTGTGCGGGGTGAGGCTGTCGTACAGCGGGGCGTCACGCAGGGTGCACTTCTCGCGGTTCTTCTTGAACACGCCGTGCGGGACGCCGCGGAAGTTGCTGGCCACCTTGCCGATGACGATGTCCGAGCCATTGCGACGGCCCATGTCGTACAGCCTCTCCAGGGCCTCGGAGGCAAGATGGTCGTCCTGGTCGAGGAACTGGACGTATTCGCCCTTCGCCTCGGTCACCCCGATGTTGCGGGGCTTTCCCGGCCAGCCGGAATTGGGGATGGTGATCACCCGGAAATGCGGGTGCTCCACCGCCAGTCTTTTGAGCCGGTCGGGAGTGTCGTCCGTCGAGCCGTCGTTGACGAAGAGAACCTCGAACTCCCGTGCGGGGAGCGTCTGCCGGAGAAGTGAATCGATGCAGGGGTCGATGTACTTGCCCGGGTTGTAGACCGGAATGACGACACTTACTTTCACTGGCATCGCTACTGTCCCATGGCTGATAGAGGCCCCTTGAGCCGTTGGCGGGTGCGGGGGTCAACGTTGCGGAGAATGGCGATGGGTGCCGCCCGCCTCGCACCCTATCGGCTGTTAGATGAGCGAGACGTGCGGATGGTTGCCCGGGCGGCGCGCGATGATCGGGTCATCCGCCCTTGCGGAGAATTTGATAACCATTTGATATGACCGCAACAGTGATGACATCGGACGGGCGCCCGCCCGTGTAAGGCGCTGCCGCCGAAGTGGAGTCCGATTATCGGGAACGCCTGTTCGGTCTGGTGTGCCGCCCTGCTCGCGTACCCTGACGGCCAGTGGGCGCAGTGACGGCAGGAACGGGGACAGGGCACGTGGCAGGGGCAAGGCAGGGCGTGACCGAGGCGCGCAGGATCGTGGTCAAGGTCGGTTCCTCGTCCCTCACCACCGCGGCGGGCGGCCTCGACGCCGACCGGGTCGACGCGCTCGTCGACGTGCTCGCCAAGGTCAGGAGCGGCGGGGAGCGGGAGATCGTCCTCGTCTCCAGCGGAGCCATCGCGGCCGGACTCGCCCCGCTCGGCCTGCTCCGCAGGCCCAAGGACCTGGCCAGGCAGCAGGCCGCGGCCAGCGTCGGCCAGGGGCTGCTCGTCGCCCGCTACACCGCCTCCTTCGCGCGGTACGGCGTACGCGTCGGCCAGGTGCTGCTCACCAGCAACGACACCAGCCGCCGCGCCCATTACCGCAACGCCTACCGCACCCTCGACCAGCTCCTGGACATGGGCGCCCTGCCCGTCGTCAACGAGAACGACACCGTCGCCACCGACGAGATCCGGTTCGGCGACAACGACCGGCTCGCCGCGCTCGTCGCCCACCTCGTCCGCGCCGACCTGCTGGTCCTCCTCTCCGACGTGGACGGCCTCTACGACGGTGACCCCAGCACCCCGGGCACCTCACGCATCGCCGAAGTGACCGGCCCCGCCGACCTGGCGGGCGTCACCATCGGCAGCGCGGGGAAGGCGGGCGTCGGCACCGGCGGCATGGTCACGAAGGTCGAGGCCGCCCGCATCGCCACGGCCGCCGGGATCCCGGTCGTCCTCACGTCGGCGAGCCGCGCCGCCGACGCCCTCGCGGGACGCGACACCGGCACGTACTTCCGACGCACCGGACGCCGCTCGGCGGACCGGCTGCTCTGGCTGGCCCACGCCTCCACCCCGCAGGGGTCGCTGACCCTGGACGACGGGGCCGTACAGGCGGTCGTCGAGCGCCACAGCTCGCTGCTGCCGGCCGGGATCGCCGCGGTCGAGGGCGAGTTCACGGCGGGGGACCCGGTCGAACTCCGCGATCTCCAGGGCCGGTCCGTGGCCCGCGGACTCGTCAACTTCGACGCCAAGGAGATCCCGAAGCTGCTCGGCCGCTCCACCCGCGACCTGGCACGCGAACTCGGCCCGGCGTACGAGCGCGAGGTCGTACACAGGGACGATCTGGTCCTTCTGCACCCCTGACCGGCCTCCCGAAACGGCTGAAACTCCGGACTTCCGGCGGAGAGGTTCGCGAAAACCGCCCCACGCCCGGCCCCGGACTGGTCAACTTTGTAACGGGCACACAGCGGGGACAGCACAGCAACGCATTCACAGGAGGCCGCCGGTGAGACGAGCGCGCCCGGGGTCGCCGCCCCGAGGAACGGGTGGCCGCACCCTGACGAGCGTCGGAGCAGGTGCCGGATTCGACGGCAGCTGGTCCGCTGACACGGCGGTCGACGCGACCGACGACAGGGCCACCGGCTCCGAGCCGGGGCCCGCGAAGGAGGAGCGCACCCCGTCGAAGCTGTGGCACATCACGCTCAGCGTCTCGGGTGCCGAGACCCCGCTGAAGGAGGTCAGACGCGGTCTCGAACAGCTCGCGCACGACCACCCCTTCCTGCTGACCAGCCGGTACGCCAACGACCACGCGGAGATCCGCTACTGGGAGGAGGCCCGCGACCTGCACGACGCGGCGGCGGTCGCACTGCGGCTGTGGGGCGAGCACCGCTCCAGCGCCCAGCTGCCGCCCTGGGAGATCGTCGGCCTTGAGGTCATCGACCGGGAGACGTACCACCAACGCGTCGCCGAGGGGTACGGACCGCCCCCGGCGGCGCCGGTCGGCGTTCACCCGTACTGAGCCCCGCCGCGGAACGCGTGTCTCGCATCACGGGATACGTGAGGGATGTCCGCAGCGTGCGCACTACTCTGCGGGCATGACCACGCTTTCGCCGTACGACAACATGTCCCCGGTCGCCCAGGCCGCCTACCGGTCGCGCGCCGCCGCCGCAGACATCGCGCCACTGCCGCGCGCTGCCAAGGACGACGCGCTGCTGGCGATCGCGGACGCGCTGGAAGTACGGACGAGCGAGATCGTCACGGCCAACGCCGAGGACGTGGCCCGCGCCCGCGAGGCCGGGACCAGCGAGTCGATCGTCGACCGGCTCACCCTCACCCCCGAGCGGATCCGGGCCATCGCCGCCGACGTCCGGGACGTGGCCGCGCTGCCCGACCCGGTCGGCGAAGTGGTGCGCGGCTCCACCCTGCCCAACGGCATCGACCTGCGTCAGGTCCGGGTGCCGCTCGGCGTCGTCGGGATCATCTACGAAGCACGGCCCAACGTCACGGTGGACGCCGCGGCGCTCTGCCTGAAGTCCGGCAACGCGGTCCTGCTGCGCGGCTCGTCCTCCGCCTACGCTTCCAACACCGCACTCGTCCGGGTGCTGCGCGACGCCGTCGGCGGCTCGGGCCTGCCGGCCGACGCGGTGCAGCTGGTGCCGGGCGAGAGTCGCGACTCGGTACGCGAACTGATGCGGGCCCGCGGCCTGGTCGACGTGCTCATCCCGCGCGGCGGCGCCTCCCTGATCCGCACCGTCGTCGAGGAGTCGACGGTGCCGGTCATCGAGACGGGCACCGGCAACTGCCATGTGTACGTGGACGCGCAGACCGACCTCGACATGGCCGTCGACATCCTGATCAACTCCAAGGCCCAGCGCCCGAGCGTCTGCAACGCCGCCGAGACCCTGCTGGTCCACCGGGACATCGCCGCACGGTTCCTGCCCCGGGCCCTGGACGCGCTGGCCGACGCCGGCGTGACCGTGCACGGCGACGAGCGCGTGCAGGAGTTCGCCGCGGGGACCAAGGCCACCGTCGTGGCGGCGACGCCGGAGGACTGGGAGACCGAGTACCTCTCGTACGACATCGCGGCCGCCGTCGTCGACTCCCTGGACGCGGCGGTGGCACACATCCGGCTCTGGTCCTCGGGCCACACCGAAGCGATCGTCACCACGTCGCAGGCCGCCGCCCGCCGGTTCACCCAATTGGTCGATTCCACGACGGTCGCCGTGAATGCGTCCACTCGGTTCACCGACGGGGGGCAGTTCGGATTCGGCGCGGAGATCGGTATCTCCACCCAGAAGCTGCACGCCAGGGGCCCGATGGGGCTGCCGGAGCTGACGTCGACGAAGTACATCGTGACGGGGGACGGTCACATTCGGTGATCGTCCGTCCGCCGAATGTGCCGTCTCCCTGCCCAAAACCACGCGCCGGGGCTACGCTGAAGCTGTGCCGGACGACGTGGGGGGCAGGCCGTTCCCGGACGGCTGGGAGCCCGACGACGACCGCGGGGGCGCGGACGAGGACTTCGCCTCCGTGGTATTCGACGAGGACTTCGTACAGGCTGCAGAGTTCCATGAACCCACCGCGGTGGAGCGGCTGTTGGCCGCTGCTCAGGCGCGCGCCGAGGCCGAGGCGGCCCGGGCCCGAGCGGGTGGCGGCAGTGCCGACGACGAGCTCTACGACGAAGGCTGGGGTCCGGGCAGCGGGTACGGCCCCGGGAGCCTCTACGACGACCCGACGGACCCCGACGGCCCGGGGGGCTACGACCGCGGTCCGTACGGACGGCACGGCGGCGCGCTGCGCCCCTATCGTGGCGCCGCCCGTTGGCATCGCCCGGTGGCCTGGCTCCTCGCCCTCCTGATGGGCATCTCCATGGTCGCGCTGGCCTTCAGCGCCGTCTACCGCGGCGCCTCGGACAACCGGCAGGACCAGGTCCCGTCGCCCGCCACGAGCGGCGTGGACAGCGCCCCCGGCGCCGTTCCGTCCGTCTCCGCCGTTCTTCCCCGGCCCGCCGTGTCCGCGGTGCCACGCACGCCCTGAGGCGAAGCCGCCCCCGCGCGTGCGGGGCCGGCCCGAGTTCCCGGCCGCCAGGGCGTTTACGTTCGCGGCATTCGACCTACCCTGAAGGTGTGACCCCTCCCCGGAGGGGGCTTCTCACTCGTCCGCCCACGCGAACCCGTGACGGACAGGCCCTGCCCGAGGCCGATCGGCCGACGCAGAGCGTAGCGTGCCGGCCCCGGCCGGTGACGTGGAGTCGGGAGAAGTCATGACAGGCCGTGGAGAACCACCAGAAGGAGCATCGGGGAACGCAGCCGGTGGCGACGAGGACGAATACCGGTCCGTCGTCTTCGACGAGTCGTTCGTCCGCGCTGCCCGGCTCCAGGAGTTCTCCGCGCAGGAACGCATGGGCGAGCACGCCCGCGCCGTCCGCAGCCTCCCCGCGCGGCACCTGCGCAGCGGCTCCCGGGCCGCCCTCGCCCTGATCGTCCTGGTGGCCCTCGCCTTCGCTGCGGCCGTCTACCTGGGCTTCCGGCACCCGTACCAGACGCCCCTCGGCCGACGGGCGGAGGCACTCCGGACCACCGTCATACCCCTGGCGCCCAGTGGCGCCGTGCCCGGCGGCACGGCCGCCGGTCTCTACGCGAACAGTCCCGCCGCGCAGTTCCGGACGGGCGCAGCCGGCATCAACTTCCCGATGACCGGGCGGACGGACCACTTCTCGGACAGCCAGGTGCTCACCGCCCTGACCACGGTCAAGGACTACCTGGTGGCATCCTCCCTCGACCCCGACGTCCTCACCGGCGGCGCGCTGCGGCAGGTGGAGCGGCTGCTCGACCCGGATCAGACGGAGCAGTTCGAGCAGAGCATGAACCGGCCGGACGACGACGGGGGGCACGCCCAGGCCGGGTGGCTGGTCCGCTTCGACCCGGCGAAGGTGGCGCTCGCGGGGTCGGAGATCCGGGTCCAGGGCACGCTGGCCTACGCCGAGGAAGGGGCCGACACCCTGGAAGTGGTGTCGGACCACACCTTCACGTACGCGCTGCGTCCGGCCGTCTCCGGCCCCCAACCGGCGGACAGCGCCTCGCTCTTCACCGTACGGCGTGAGCTGCACTTCCGCTTCGACCGGGAGGACCTGCGGCTGCACCGGCTGGAGCTGCGGACCAGCTACGTCCAGGCCGGGCCGCAGGCCTGCTCGGCCGACAGGACCGGCACTCTGCGCCCCCTCCTCGCCGGCGAGCGCGCGGTCTCCCGCGCTCCGGCGGGCACCGACCCGTACGCCACGGGCCGGCCCACGGCGGCGCTCTGCGGGGCGCTGCAGTTCAAGACCGGCCCGTCCGCTGCTAAGGCTTCGGAGGGCTCTCCGGGTCTTCCGGCCCCGACGGCCGGGTCCCTTCGGAGCCGCCCGTAGCACCACCCTTGCCGGCTGCGCCACCGCTGCCGTTGCCGGTGAACTTGTCGCGGAGTTTGCCGCCCAGGTCGCCCGCGCCGCCCGCTATGTCGCCGACGAGCTTCATCAGCGGGTCCTTGCTGGTGCGCACCGAATCGGCGTAGTGCGAGGCGGACGCCCGGAACGCGTCCGTCACCGAGGTGTCCTTGTCCTCGTCGCGCCGGGGGTAGTGACCGTCCATGATCCGCTGGTAGTCACGGGTCTCGGACCACTTCTTCAGCTCGGCCGCGCGCACCGTCGTGAAGGGGTGGGAGCGGGGCAGCACGTTGAGGATCTTGAGCACGGAGTCGCGTAGGTCGCCGCTCTTCTCGTACTCGTCGGCCTGGGCGAGGAACGCATCGACATTCATCTCGTGCAGGTGATTTCCACCGGCGATCTTCATCAGGCCGCGCATCGACGCCTGCAGGTCCTGGCCCGTCAGCAGCCCCGCCCGGTCCGCGGACAGCTCCGACTTGCGGAACCACTCGCGCAGTGCCGTCACGATCGCCATGATCGCGACATTGCCGAGCGGGATCCAGGCGACCTTCAGCGCGAGACCGGTGAGGAACAGCAGAATCGTGCGGTAGACGGCATGACCGGAGAGGGCATGCCCCACCTCGTGACCGACGACGGCCCGCATCTCCTCCTCGTCCAGCAACTCCACCAGCCCTGTGGTCACCACGATGATCGGCTCGTCGAGACCGATGCACATGGCATTCGGCTTCGGGTCCTGCGTGACGTACATGGGCGGGATCTTCTTCAGGTCCAGGATGTAGCAGGCATCGCGGAGCATGTCGTTGAGATGGCTGAACTGGGCGTCGCTCACCCGGACGGAGTCGGAGAGGAAGAGCAGCCGCAGACTGCGCTCGGGCAGCAGACCGCTGAGCGCCTTGAACACGGTGTCGAAGCCGCTCAGCTTGCGCAGGGCCACCAGGGCCGAGCGGTCCGCCGGGTGCTCGTACGCCCGGGACGAGATGCCGGGGAAGCGCCTGCGCTGCCTGCTCGGCACCTTTTCGTGACTCGTGTGGCTGCCGTCGGTCATGGATGGGCCCCCTTGTTCGTACGAGACGTCGCTCGCCCCCTGGCAAATCCCAGCGTAGGTGCTGGGGCTACGGTGTGCGGGGGGCTGTGGACAACTGAGGAGACGCCCGACATGCCGCATACCGTTGCTCTGCTCGCCGTCGCATCCGAGGATCAGGGCCCGGGCAACACCATCCGGATCGTGCTGCTCGCCTCGCTCATCGGCGCGGCGCTGATGGCCTGGTTCCTGCTCCGCGGATACCGCGACGACGACAACAACGACTGAGTCGGCGTGAGCGTGCCGGGGGCACCCGCATACGATGTCCGCGACGTCTTCCTTCCGACTCCCGATCGATAGGTCCTGCCGAAGATGAGCCTCACGAGCACCGCGCACCAGCTGGTCACTCTCGCCTCCGAGGGTGGCGAGAACGGTGGTAACCACGAAAGTCTCAACCCGTATCTCACAGGTGGCGGCGCGTTCGTCGTGCTGCTGCTCCTGCTGTGGATCACCACGCGCTTCAACCGCGACCGCTGAGGCGGAGGCGGAGGCGTACAGCTGTGCCAGTAGGCTCTGCACGCATGGGAGAGCAGAAAGTTCCTACCGGTGCCGCGAAACGCCGAATCGGCGTGATGGGTGGGACGTTTGACCCGATTCATCATGGACACCTGGTGGCGGCCAGCGAAGTGGCCGCCCAGTTCCACCTCGACGAGGTGGTGTTCGTGCCGACCGGGCAGCCGTGGCAGAAGAGCCACAAGCAGGTGTCCGCGGCCGAGGACCGCTATCTGATGACGGTCATCGCGACGGCGTCCAACCCGCAGTTCTCGGTCAGCCGCAGTGACATCGACCGTGGCGGACCGACGTACACGATCGATACGCTGCGGGACCTGCGCACGGTCCACGGCGACGCGGACCTCTTCTTCATCACCGGCGCCGACGCGCTCTCCCAGATCCTCACCTGGCGGGACGCCGAGGAGCTGTTCTCGCTGTCCCACTTCATCGGCGTCACGCGGCCGGGGCATGTGCTCACGGACGACGGGCTGCCGAAGGGCGGCGTCTCCCTCGTAGAGGTCCCCGCACTCGCGATCTCGTCCACGGACTGCCGTGAGAGGGTCGCGAAGGGGGATCCGGTCTGGTACTTGGTGCCGGACGGCGTGGTCCGCTACATCGACAAGCGCCAGCTGTACCGCGGCGAATGAGCCACGGAGAGGGGGGACCGGTGAACGACCGACAGAACCCGTACGACCCGTACCACCCGCAGATCGTCGGATACGACGAATACGGGCAGCCGGTGTATCAGCAGCCCGCGCAGCAGCAGGAGCAGCAGCGGTACGACCCCTATGCGCAGCAGGGGCACGGGTACCAAGGGCAGCAGGGACAGCAGGGGTACGGCTACGACCCGTACGCACAGCCGCCCCAGCAGCCCGGCCAGTACGACCCGTACGCTCCCCAGCAGCAGCAGCAGGGTTACGGCTACGACGGGTACGGCTACGACACCGGCCAGCAGCCGGCCGCGGTCGACACGACGGCGCAGTGGAACTTCCCGCAGCAGGCCGCCGCGTCGGCGGCACCCGCATCCGCTCCGCAGCAGCCCGAACCGCAGCCCCGGTTCGCCTCGGAGCCGGAGCCCGCCGTTCCCGAGCAGCGTCGCGCGGACGGTGACTACGGCACCGGGCAGTTCTCCTTCATCGAGGAGCCCGACGAGGACTCCGAAGACGTCATCGACTGGCTGAAGTTCACCGAGAGCCGCAGCGAGCGGCGCGAGGAGGCACGGCGCCGCGGCCGCAACCGGATGGTCGCGCTGATCGTCGTGGCGGCCCTCGTCGTCGTCGGCGGGGTCGGCTACCTCTGGTCCGCGGGCAAGATCCCGGGTCTCGGCGGTCCGGAGAAGAAGAACACCGCGACGACGGGCCCGCAGCAGCGCGACGTCATCGTGGTCCATCTGCACAACACGAAGCAGGGTGGTACCTCCACGGCGCTGCTGGTGGACAACGTCACCACTCAGCAGGGGACCACGGTCCTGCTTCCCAATTCGCTCGCCGTCGCGGACGACGACGGCAGGACGACGACCCTCGGCAAGTCCGTGGACGACGACGGCTCGGCCGGCACCCGCGAGTCGATCGACGGGCTGCTGGGCACCAAGATCTCCGGTACGTGGCGGCTCGACACGCCGTTCCTGGAGAATCTCGTCGACACGGTCGGCAACGTCGAGGTCGACACCGACGTCGCTGTCCCCGACACCAAGAAGGGCGCGGCCCCGCTGGTGAAGAAGGGCGGGACGCAGACCCTGAACGGCCGGATGGCCGTCGCGTACGCCACGTACCGGGCTCCCGGCGAGGCCGAGGTGAAGCAGCTCATGCGGTTCGGACAGGTCATGCGCGGCGTGCTGCGCAAGATCTCGGACGACCCGAAGAACGCCACGACCACCGTGCAGACGCTGGGGCAGATCCTTGATCCGTCACTGCCGGAGAGCGACCTCGGCGCGTCCCTGGCGAAGCTCGCCCAGCACGCCAAGGTCGGCGACTACAAGACGGCCCTGCTGCCGGTCCAGCCCGACGGGACCCTCACCGACACGGCCACCGAGAGCGTCGTCAAGGACATTCTCGGCGGCACCGTGAAGGCACCGGACGCGGGCGCGGCCGTGCGGGTCGGCGTCAGGAACGGCACCGGGAACGCGGACGGTACGGAGTCCGCACGGATCAAGCTGGTCAACGGCGGCTATGCCTTCGTCAGCGGCGGGAACACCGGCACCGAGGCCTTGTCCCAGGTCCTCTACCGTGACGCGGCCGACAAGGAGAAGGCGATCCAGGTCGCCAAGACCCTGGACCTGCCGACGAGTGCGGTGAAGCGGGGCAAGCCCGCCGCGAATGCCGACGTCTCCGTCGTCCTGGGCCAGGACTACAAGATCAAATAAGTGGCGCCCAGCGGCCCGGACGATCTTCGAGAAGGATCTTCGAAATATGGCTGCGTGGGCTGTCGGCGGTCCGTGAGACCCTAGAGGTTGATCTGACCGCCGACGAAAGCCTGCTTGTGACCGCCACGGACCGCTCCATCGAGCTCATCAACGCCGCCGCTCAGGCGGCCGCCGACCGGCTCGCGCACGACATCATTGCGTACGACGTCAGCGACGTGCTGTCGATCACGGACGCCTTCCTGCTGGCCTCGGCCCCCAACGACCGCCAGGTCAAGTCGATCGTCGACGAGATCGAGGAGCGGCTCCAGAAGGAGCTCGGAGCCAAGCCGGTGCGCCGCGAAGGTGACCGCGACGCCCGCTGGATCCTCCTCGACTACGTCGACATCGTGATCCACGTCCAGCACAGCGAGGAGCGCGTCTTCTACGCGCTGGAGCGTCTGTGGAAGGACTGCCCCGAGATCGCGCTGCCCGAGGACGCCGTCAAGACCCGGGGGAAGGCCGAGGAGCACGCCCAGCTCACCGGCGGCACGGAAGGTGACCAGAGCTGAACGGCAGCGGTAGCGGCAGGGGCCGCAGGATCGTTCTCTGGCGACACGGCCAGACGGCGTGGAATCTGGAGCGCCGGTTCCAGGGTTCCACGGACATCGAGCTGACCGAGACGGGTGTCGGGCAGGCCCACCGGGCCGCCCGGCTGCTCGCCTCGCTCAAGCCGGATGCCATCGTCGCCTCCGATCTGCGGCGGGCGGCGGCCACCGCGGCCGAGCTCGCCGCGGTCACCGGGCTCGAGGTCGCCCACGACGCCGGACTCCGCGAGACCTACGCGGGTGCCTGGCAGGGTCTCACCCACGAGGAGATCGTCGAGCGGTACGGCGAGCAGTACGCCGCGTGGAAGCGCGGCGAGCCCGTACGGCGCGGTGGCGGCGAGCTGGAGACCGAGGTCGCCGACCGGGCCGCCCCGGTCGTGCTCGGTCACGCCGAGAAGCTGCCCGACGGCGGCACGCTCGTCGTGGTCAGCCACGGCGGCACCATCCGAACCACCATCGGGCGGCTGCTCGGCCTGGAGGCGCACCACTGGGAAGGTCTCGGTGGGCTCTCCAACTGCTGCTGGTCGGTACTGGGCGAGGGCGCGCGCGGCTGGCGCCTGCAGGAGCACAATGCGGGCACCCTGCCCGAACCGGTGCTCGGCGACGACGCCTGAGGGCTCTTCGGGGGCGGGCCCGGGCGCTGCCCGGAGGCCACCTCCGGGCAGCGTCGGCCGGATTTCACTTTCTGGCTGGTCACAGGCTAAAGTTCATCTTGTTCGCAGCGCGGAAACGCAGGGAAAAACCGCGAACAGCGGGGCTATAGCTCAGTTGGTAGAGCGCCTGCATGGCATGCAGGAGGTCAGGAGTTCAATTCTCCTTAGCTCCACAATCAGGATCCCGTCCCCACCAGGGGGCGGGATCCTTGCGTTTCCCGCTCTGCTGTTTCCGGCATGGGCCGGTCCGCTCACCCCTCCCGGCTGCTCCGCAGCGCCGCCACTTGTTGCGCGCTCTCCTCGTCGGCCGGGGTGTACGCCACGATCCGGCACTCCGGCAGCCCGTTGATGGACAGCGACACCGAGGTCATCCGTATCTCGCTCGCCGCGGCCCGGTGCCGGAACGTCTTCACCCGTGGACCCGGCGGGGCGACGTCGCCGCTCCGCCACAGCTCGGCGAAGTAGGGGCTGGCCGCCGAGAGCCGGTCCACCAGCGACTCCCAGGCCGGCTCGCCGGTGTGGCGCCCATAGGCCCCGCGCAGCGTCGCCACCATGATCGGCAGCTCCCGTGTCCGGTGCACGACCGGGCACTCCGCCTCATCCATCGTGAACAGGCCCCACAGCACATTGAGGATCCCCGACTGCGCCATCTCGGGCAGGTTGAACAGATCGAGATAGGCCGCGTTGGTGGCGAGGACGTCGTACCTCGCGTTGTAGACCACCGCGGGGTGCGGGTCGAGGGCGTCGATGATGCCCTGGATCTCCTGGCCGACCTCGATCGCGTCGGCCTGCCTGCCCGGCGCGTACGCCACCCCCGCCAGCTGGTAGAGATGTTCGCGCTCGGGACCGTCCAGCCGGAGTGTGCGCGCCACGGCGTCCAGGACCTGCGGTGACGCGTTGATGGGGCGGCCCTGCTCCAGCCAGGTGTACCAGGTGACGCCGACCCCGGAGAGCTGGGCCACCTCCTCGCGGCGCAGGCCGGGAGTGCGACGGCGCAGCCCCGGGGGCATGCCCACGTCGGCGGGGGTCACCCGTGCCCGCCGGCTGCGCAGGAAGGCGGCGAGTTCGGGGCGCCGCCGGGGCGACCGGTACCGCCGCTCGTCCTGCCCGTTCTGCCGGGACTGCTGGTCCTGCCTGCCCCGCTGGTCCCGCTGGTCCCGCTGGTCCCGCTGGTCCTGCCGGTCCGTATGCCGCTGGTGGTCGTCTGCGTGCTGTGTGTTCTGCTGTGCCGTCACCGTCGTCACACCCCCATGGTCGGTGCCCCGCCCCGGAGTTGCCAGGTGCTGCCGATACCAGCATCAGCGGGCTCTCGTTACCCGTATGCGGTCGGCCGCACGCTTCAGATCATGACATCGACGTCCGAGGCAACTCCGCATTCCCGCACCAGTAAAGACGGTGCCACCGACGACGGCACGGCGGACACACGTTCCGGCCGGCTGCTCGCCCTGGTCCTGGCGGCCCAGTTCATGGCCCTGCTCGACACCTTCATCGTCAATGTCGCCGCCCCGACGATCCGCACCGAACTCGGCGCGTCCGGTGCCGGGTTGCAGCTCGTCGTGGCCGGCTACACCATCTCGTACGCCGTCCTGTTGATCACCGGCGCCAGGCTCGGCGGTCTGCTCGGGCACGGCCGTGCGCATCTGGCCGGACTCGCGGTCTTCACCGCCGCCTCACTGGCCTGCGGACTGGCCGCTGGGACAGGGCAGTTGATCACCTTCCGGCTGATCCAGGGGGTGGGCGCGGCCGTGATGATCCCGCAGGTGCTCAGCCTCATCCAACAGCACTTCACCGGTGCGGCGCGGATGCGGGCGCTCGGCGCCTACGGCGCGGTCCTCGCCACCGGGGCGGCGGCGGGTCAGGTGGTGGGCGGGGTGCTGGTCAGCGCCGATCTCTTCGGTGCGGGATGGCGGCCGGTCTTCCTGGTGAACGTGCCGATCGGACTGGTTCTGCTGGTGCTCGGGGTGCGCGTGCTGCCGCGCGAACCGCGGACCGGGCGGGCCAGGGCGGAGGCGCGGGCCCGCGGTCTCGATCTGCCCGGCCTGGTCCTTCTCGCCGCCGCCGTCACGCTGTTCACCGTGCCCCTCGTCCTCGGGCAGGAGCTGGACTGGCCGTCCTGGTCGTGGATCTGCCTGCTCGCCTCCGTCGTGTTCTTCGCCGGGTTTGCCGCACATGAGACGCGGCTAGCGGGGCGCGGCGGCGCCCCTCTGATCGCCCTCAGGGTGCTGCGTATCCCCGGAATCGCCCTGGCGGCGCTGCGCATTCTGCTGGTGATGGCGGTCAACGCGGGCTTCCTCTTCGTGATGACGCTGCACTTCCAGGGCGGCCTGGGCTACTCGGCGCTGCACGCGGGACTGATGTTCGCGCCGACCGCGACGGTGTTCGGCGTGGTGGGGCTGACCTGGCGCCGCTGGCCGGCGGGGCTCCAACGGGCGCTGGTCCCGGGCGGGTTCGCGCTGGTGACAGCCGCCTCGGTGACCGTCGGGCTGGTGATGCGCGAGGGCGGGGGCGGCGGGGCCGGGCTGTACGCGGCCATGGTGCTGATGGGCGCCGGGCTGTCCATGGGCTTCAGCCCCGCCCTCACGGGCGCGCTGGCCGATGTGCGGCCCGAGGACGCCGCCGACGCGAGCGGCATGCTGGTGACCGTCACCCAGCTCGGCCAGCTGATCGGTGTCGCGACCTTCGGCACGCTGTACCTCAACCGCCTTGACGCAACAGGGGCGCACGCGTCCGCCCATGCGCTGTGGGTATGCGCCGTCGCGCTGTCGGTGACCGCGATCGTGGGCGTGTCGGCCGGTCTCGTACGGCGTCGGCAACGGGTCGATTCTCTGCAGGGCTGACCCCCTTGCGGGGCCATGGCAGAATCGGAGCGCCGGAGGGGGCGACGGACCGAACGGGAGGGAGCGCTCGATGCCTGCGAGCCGCCAAGAGGTCGCGGACCTGCCCCTTGTTCCCGGAGTTCCCGAAGGCGGCGTCGGCCCTGGCCGGCCCTTCGGCGGTACGTCCCCCGTGGCCCGTGGGCTCGTCCGCCACGGTGAATCCATCCGCATGCGCGCGGCCCGCCGTCACGGCCGGAGCTGACCCATGGGTGCACACAGGCGTAAGTGCGACTGGTGCGGCAGCGGTACGCCCATCGTCCGGGACATGGATCCCATCAACGCGGATTACCAGTACTGGTGCGAGGAGTGCGCGCGGGCGCTGATCATAAAAGGCGATCCGATCGAGACGTACCGGGAGCTGGAGGGGGAGCCGATCTACGGGCGGCTGCTGGAGGAGCACTGCACCCTCAAGCGCTTCTACTCGTTCGCCACCGCCTGAGCGCCACCTCGTGCACCCTCGCGCCGTCGGCCGGGTATCCCCGCACAACTCCGCCGAACCGGGGCATACCGGAACCGGCGGGAATCGATTTGGTGGTGGGCCGGGGTGACCGTGTAATGTTCTCGATGTCGCCAGGGAGACCGGGCGGAGCACAGCAAGGGGCTATAGCTCAGTTGGTAGAGCGCCTGCATGGCATGCAGGAGGTCAGGAGTTCAATTCTCCTTAGCTCCACAGGG
>NZ_JBHVWN010000020.1:0-24604 GCF_042882275.1 Streptomyces sp. NPDC058231
CGGGGGCTCTCTCCTAATCTCTGTCCCTCATCCCATCTACCACAGATCACACCCCTACGGCCGGCTCCGCCCCGCGTCCACCCGGCGGGGGTGCGCGGGGCTCGGCCGTGCGGACCCGGCCATGCACAACGCCCGCCCGATGCTGCATGCTGTGCCTTTACACGGTCTTCGGCATGGAGCTGCGCATGACTTCCACCTTCCCGGACATCTCCATCAGCACGGATCGGTTGGTGCTGCGCCCCTTCGACATGACCGACGTCCCCGCGTACATCGAGATGATGAACGACGAACTCGTCACCGCCTGGACCGAGGCGCCTTACCCCTACACCCAGGTCGACGCCGAACGCTGGGTCCGCAGGATCGCTCCCGCACAGCGCACGGGAGGTGACGGCATCGTCTTCGCCGTCACCGAATTCCTCACCCAGCGCCTGGTCGGCTCGGTCCGGCTGCGGAACACCGACTGGCGCACCCTGGCCACCGAGGCCGCCTACATCACCGCCCCCTGGGCGCGCGGCGAGGGATACGCCACCGAGTCCGTGCTCGCCCTCGCCCAGTGGCTCTTCCGCGACCAGGGCTTCGAACGCATCGAACTGCGCACCGCCGCCGACAACACCGCCTCCCAGCAGGTCGCCCAGAAGCTCGGCTGCATCAGCGAGGGCGTCCTGCGCAACGCCCGGATAGCGCGCACCCGGACCGAGAACGGCACGGACGGCGGCTGGACCGACATCAGGACCGACCTGATCGTCTGGGGACTGCTTCCCGAGGACCTAGAAGGCGTCGCCGAGCAACTGGCCGACGCGGGCGGCTACGGCACCTACAACGACTGGAACTGACGCCGGGGACCGCACTGGTACGGACCAGCCGGCGACCAGGTACTCTCACCCCCTGCCCGCCGTCTCGTGGGCAGCCCCGCCTGCGACGACTCCAGGAGACTGACGACAGATGGCCGACCGGGTCACGGTGATCGGCTGGGACGGCTCGCCACTGACCGCGGTGGCCACGGCCGCGCTCTCGGCCGCCACCCTCGTCGCGGGCGCCGCCCACCACCTCGCACTCCCCGAAGTCCCGGCGAACGCCGAACGGATCCGCCTGGGCTCCATAGACCTGGCCGCCCGCAGGATCGCCGGCCACCGCGGCAGCGCCGTGGTCCTCGCCGACGGCGACCCCGGCTTCTTCGGGGTCGTACGCAACCTCCGCGCCCCCGAACACGGCCTCGAAGTCGAAGTGGTGCCGGCCGTGTCCGCGGTGGCCACCGCGTTCGCCCGCGCCGGGATGCCGTGGGAGGACGCGCTGACCGTCGTCGCCCACCCCCGGACCCTGCGGCGCGCCGTCAACGTCTGCCGGGCCCACCACAAGGTCGCCGTGCTCACGTCGCCCGGCGCGGGCCCCGCCGAACTCGCCCTGCTCCTCGAAGGTGTCCACCGCACCTTCGTCATCTGCGAGGAGCTCGGCACCGCGCGCGAACAGGTCACCGTCCTCACCTCCGACAAGGCCGCCGACCACGTCTGGCGTGACCCGAACGTGGTGATCGTCATCGGCGGCGGCCCCGAGCAGCAGGCCGCCGGATCCTGGATCGCCGGCCGTGCCCCCCAGGGCGTACGGGGCTGGGCACTGCCCTCCGGTGCCTACCAGGACAGCGCCGCCGGACCCGGGGCGGAGCCCGGCGAGGGCGAGTCCCCGGGGCTGCGCGCCGCCCAACTCGCCCGTCTCGGACCGCGGACCGGAGACCTCGTCTGGGACATCGGCTCCGGCGGCGGCGCCCTGGCCGTGGAGGCCGCGCGGTTCGGCGCGGCCGTCCTGGCCGTGGACAGCGACCCGGACGCCTGCGCCCGGACGGCGGCCGCGGCCCGCGCCTTCGGCGTACAGCTCCAGGTGGTCCAGGGCCGCGCACCTCACGTGCTGGAACGGTTGCCCGAGCCCGACGTCGTACGGATCGGCGGCGGCGGAGTCCCCGTGGTCACCGCCGTCGCCGACCGCCGGCCGGAACGGATCGTCACCCACGCGTCGACCCGCGACGAGGCCGAAGCGCTCGGCGCGGCACTGACCGGGAACGGTTACACGGTCGAGTGCGCCCTCCTCCAGTCGGTCGAACTCGACACGTCCGCATGGTCGGAGCGCGAACGGTCGGTCGTGTTTCTGCTCTCGGCGCTGCGATCGGACCTCGCCCGCTGACCGGTCGGCGCACTGCGCGGGGTAGGCTGGCCGATCGTTGCACCGCACCCGGACGTTCGTCGCTTCGTTCGTCAATGTCCGGAAAAGGGGACCGTTTTGGCCCCCGCTGTGGTACGGCAAACCCGGCGGATGCGCAACGTGGCGCAGTCCACAGCGAGCCGCGGCGGAACTGCCTGCCGCGGCGGCGAACGGCCGCGAGAATGATGTATGTCCGCGACCGATTCGTGCCGCGCGGCGAGCCCGCTCGTTCTAGATGACGAGCGCCGGCGTGCCGTGTTCGGGCGTCCCGGGCGAAGGGCCGAAGGAGCATTGACGATGGGCGAGGGGTACGCATGAGTGACACCGGCCAGATCCCGGGCGAGGGACTGCCGGAGAACGCAGGCATGGTGGAGCAGCCGGGCGTCCCCGCCCCGGGTGCGTACACCTTCCTCGCTCCCTCCGAGCATGTGTCCGAGGACGACGACCTTCTTCTCATGCCGAGCCCCCAGGGCTGGAGCGACCCCCAGGCCCTTCCCGGCCAGCCGGCCGACGGCGTGTCCGTGCCGGCCCCGTCGCCGATGCCCGAGCAGGCCGCCCACCAGGTGCACGGTCAGACCGGCCCGCACTCCGCGCAGGCCCAGGGCCCCGTCCAGGTCCAGCCGGACCCGGCGGTCTACGCCGTGCAGCAGGCGGTGGCCGGGGCGATGACCGAGACAGGTACGACCGAGACCGGTCAGGGCACCCACGAGACCGGTGGCCGCGATTCCGGTGCCGTCGACCTCAACGGCGTACACATCCCCGCGCCGGCCGCGATGGCCCAGGCCGCGGCAACGGTGCGCCGGCCCCTGCACCGCGGACCCGCCGCGGGTGACGCGACTCCGTCCTACGGCGGGGCGTCGACCGGTGGAGTGGTCCGTTCGCTCGCCGACCGCGGACCCGCAGGCGTCCCCCAGATCCCGGTGCCCGCACGGCACGCCGGGCCGCCCACCGCCGGCCCCCAGTACTTCGACCTGCCGGGCGACGAGGCGGCTGCACTGCCGGGCCCGCAGCTCGGCGAGATCCCGCCGCAGGGCGGCAGCCCGTGGGCTGCCCACGCCCCGCAGCAGGCCGCTGCGGCGTACCCGGCCGCAGAAACGGTCGTCCCGGAGCCGGTCGCCGAGTCGGCGCTGCCCGCCCAGCCGGCCGAAGCCGCCCCGGTCGACGTACCGGAGGCCGCCCAGCGCGTCGCCGAGGCCGTGGCGGAGGCGCCCGCTGACGCCCTCGCGGAAGCTGCGCCGGTGGGCCGGTTCGTGCCTGTGGAAGGGTCTGTACCGACCACCCCGCACCTGGCACCCACGCCGTTCGTCGAGCAGGTCGTGGCGGGGTTGCCGGCGCGGCAGGAGTCCGTCGTCGGGCAGGCGCCCGCGCCCGAACCGGCGCCCGAGCCCGTGTTCGTGACGGAGGCGGAGCCGCTGCCCGAGGCAGTGGCGATCGTGACTGAGCCCGCACCGGTCGCCGAGGTCCCCGTGGTGGCTGAGGTCCCCGCGATGCCCGAGGCCCCTGCGATGCCGGGTGCCGAGGAGACCCCCGCGGTCGTCGAGACCGTGCCGCCCGTGGCCGAACTCCCGGTGCCCGGACCCGATCAGGCCGCCGTCCCCGGGCCCGAGGAGACCTTCGTCCCCGAGCCCGTCGCCATGACCGCGGCGGAGCCCGTGGTCACCGCCGCGCCGGCCGTCGCCCCGGATGCACCGGAGCTCGCGGCCGTCGCCGAACCGGCTCCCGTGCCGGAAGCCGAGACCGGTCCCGAGGTCATCGAGACCCCGGACCTCACGGAGACCGCCGACGGCCCGGAGACCGAACCGGCCGAGCCGGTCCAGGAGCCCGCCGCGGCGGCCCACGTCCCCCAGGACCCGGAGCCCGTCGCCCGGATCCGCACCCAGGACTCCGCGCCCGCCCAGGACTCCGCGCCCGCCCCGGGCTACGACGACGCCGAACGCGAGGCCGTGCTCCGCGTCATGCGCGAGCGCCGTGACATCCGCAACGGCTTCCGCAGCGACCCCATCCCGCACGAGGTCCTGCTCCGCGTGCTGGAGGCTGCGCACACCGCGCCCAGCGTCGGCCACTCCCAGCCCTGGGACTTCGTCGTCATCCGTTCCGCGGAGACCCGCCGCTCGATGCACGAACTGGCGCAGCGTCAGCGCGACGCCTACGCCAAGTCGCTGCCCAAGGGCCGGGCGAAGCAGTTCAAGGAACTGAAGATCGAGGCCATCCTCGACACCCCGGTGAACATCGTCGTCACCGCCGACCCCACCCGTGGCGGCCGGCACACCCTCGGCCGGCACACCCAGCCGCAGATGGCCCCGTACTCCTCGGCACTCGCCGTCGAGAACCTGTGGCTCGCCGCCCGCGCCGAGGGGCTCGGCGTCGGCTGGGTCAGCTTCTTCGACGAGCGCGAGATGGTCCGTGCCCTCGGACTGCCCGAGCACCTCGAAGTCGTCGCGTACCTCTGTGTCGGTTACGTCGACGAGTTCCCCGAGGAGCCGGAGCTGATGCAGGCGGGCTGGTCCAAGCGCCGCCCGCTGTCCTGGGTCGTCCACGAGGAGACGTACGGCCGCCGCGCCCTGCCCGGCGAGGAGCCGCACGACCTGCTCCAGGAGACCATCTCCAACATCCGTCCGCTGGACGCCAAGGCGCTGGGCGAGGCCTGGGAACGCCAGAAGCGGATGACCAAGCCGGCCGGTGCGCTCGGCATGCTGGAGATCATCTCCGCGCAGCTGTCGGGTCTCTCCCGGATGTGTCCGCCGCCCATCCCGGAGCCCGCGGCCGTCGCGATCTTCGCGGGGGACCACGGGGTGCACGCCCAGGGCGTCACCGCGTGGCCGCAGGAGGTCACCGGCCAGATGGTCGCCAACTTCCTCGGCGGCGGCGCGGTCTGCAACGCGTTCGCGGCCCAGGTCGGCGCCGAGGTGTGCGTCGTCGACGTCGGTGTCGCCACGGAACTGCCCGCGACGCCCGGCCTGCTGCCCCGCAAGGTGCGCGCCGGCACGGCCGACTTCACGACCGGCCCGGCCCTCACCCGTGAAGAGGTCCTCGCCGCGGTCGAGGTCGGCATCGAGACCGCCCGCGACCTTGTCGCGGCCGGCAACAAGGGCCTGCTCACCGGCGAGATGGGCATCGCCAACACCACCGCATCCGCCGCACTGATCTGTGTGTACACGGGCATGGACCCGGCCGAGGTCACCGGTCGCGGCACCGGCATCAACGACGAGATGCACGCCCGCAAGGTCGACGTGGTCCGCCGGGCCCTCGAACTGCACCAGCCCGATCCGGCCGACCCGATCGGCGTGCTCGCCGCGGTCGGCGGTCTGGAGCACGCCGCGATGGCGGGCTTCCTCCTCGGCGGCGCGTCACTGCGTACGCCCGTCATCCTGGACGGCGTGAGCGCGGGCGCCGCGGCCCTGGTCGCCCGGGCGATCGCCCCCGAGGCGCTCGCCGCATGCATCGCCGGCCACCGCAGCGCCGAGCCCGGCCACGTCGCCGCGCTCAACAAGCTGGGCCTGCGCCCGCTGATCGATCTCGACCTCCGCCTCGGTGAAGGAACCGGCGCGCTGCTGGCCCTGCCGATCGTGCAGAGCGCGGCGCGAGCCATGCACGAGGTGGCGACGTTCGACTCGGCAGGCGTCACCGAGAAGTAGCGCCGGGCGCTCACCTCCCCTCCGCCCCGCCGCCGAAGGCGCGAGGGCGGAGGGGAGGTGGGTTCCGGAACCGGCGCAGCAACCCCTGCCCTGCCCGCTCCGGCCGGCTGCTCCACCCCGCCCGCCACCCCGTATCGTGGTGGCCTCGCCCCACAAACCGCACGTCACAGCCGCTCCACCGCCGTAGCGGCCCGTACCCCTCATCGCCCGAGGAGCCCGCACCGCCATGGCCGAGCACGCCGATCACCCCGCGTACCCCGTCGGACTGCGCCTGACCGGGCGCCGCGTCGTCGTCGTCGGCGGCGGACAGGTCGCGCAGCGCAGGCTCCCGGCGCTCATCGCGGCCGGCGCCGACATCACCCTCGTGTCACCGTCCGCCACCGCGTCCGTCGAGGCGATGGCCGACACCGGTGAGATCCGCTGGGAGCGGCGCCGGTACGCGGACGGGGACCTGGCGGACACCTGGTACGCGCTCATCGCCTCCGACGACGCCGCCGCGAACGAGGCCGCGTCCGCCGAGGCCGAGCGCACCCGCACCTGGTGTGTCCGCAGCGACGACGCCGATGCCGCGACCGCCTGGACCCCGGCCACCGGCCGCAGCGAGGGTGTGACCGTCGCAGTCCTCTCCACCGACGCCCAGGGCCGCGACCCGCGGCACTCCGCGGCCGTCCGTGACGCCATCGTCGAGGGTCTGCGCGACGGCACGCTCGCCGCCCCGCACCACCGCACCCGCCCGGTCCCCGGAGTCTCCCTGGTCGGTGGCGGCCCCGGTGACCCCGACCTGATCACGGTGCGCGGCCGCCGTCTGCTGGCGGAGGCCGATGTCGTCATCGCCGACCGGCTCGGTCCGCGTGACCTGCTCGACGAACTGCCGCCGCACGTCGAGGTGATCGACGCCGCGAAGATCCCGTACGGCCGCTTCATGGCGCAGGAGGCGATCAACCAGGCGCTCATCGAGCACGCCAAGGCCGGAAAGGCCGTCGTCCGCCTCAAGGGCGGTGACCCGTTCGTCTTCGGCCGGGGCATGGAGGAGGCACAGGCACTCGCCGCCGAAGGCATCCCGTGCACCGTCGTCCCCGGCATCTCCAGCTCGATCTCCGTCCCCGGTGCGGCCGGCATTCCGGTCACCCACCGCGGGGTCGCCCACGAGTTCACCGTCGTCAGCGGTCATGTCGCCCCGGACGACGCACGTTCGCTGGTCGACTGGGCCGCGCTCGCCCGACTGCGCGGCACCCTCGTGCTGCTGATGGCCGTCGACAAGATCGGTGCGATCGCCCAGGCCCTCATCGCCCACGGCAAGTCGCCCCGGACACCGGTCGCCCTGATCCAGGAAGGCACCACGGCATCGCAGCGCCGGGTGGACGCGACCCTGGAGACCGTCGGCGAGCGGGCCGTCGCCGAAGAGGTGCGCCCGCCGGCCGTGATCGTCATCGGTGACGTCGTCGCGGTCGGCACGGACCACGCCCCGCGCCCCGCGGAGTAACGAACGGCGACGGATCTCCGTCCATGCCGTCAGCACCACACACCGGACAAGGCAGTAGCAACCCGTGGCTGATCTCATCACCGTCGACGACCCCGACGACCCCCGCCTGAACGACTACACGGACCTCACCGACGTCGAACTCCGGCGCAGGCGGGAGCCCGCCGAGGGGCTCTTCATCGCCGAGGGCGAGAAGGTGATCCGACGCGCCCTGCAGGCGGGGTACGAGATGCGCTCCATGCTGCTCTCGGCGAAGTGGGTCGACGTGATGCGCGACGTCATCGACGAGGCGCCGGCCCCGGTGTACGCGGTCACCCCGGAACTGGCCGAGCGAGTCACCGGTTACCACGTGCACCGCGGGGCGCTCGCCTCCATGCAGCGCAAGCCGCTGCCGACGCCCGCCGAACTGCTGGCGGCGAACCGCCGCCCGGCCGTGGAACCGGACGGCGACCGCACCGGCGGCGCGGCACTGTCCCCGGGACGGCCGGAAGGCGCGGTCCGGCGGGTCGCCGTGTTCGAGGACATCGTCGACCACGCCAACGTGGGGGCCGCCTTCAGGAACGCCGCCGCTCTCGGCGTCGACGCGGTGCTCCTCACCCCACGCTGCGCCGATCCGCTCTACCGCCGGTCCGTGAAGGTCTCGATGGGCGGAGTCTTCCAGGTGCCGTGGACCCGCCTGGAGTCCTGGCCGAAGGACGTCGAGGTCCTGCGCTCCGCCGGCTTCACGGTCGCCGCGTTCTGCCTGAGCGACCGAGCGATCACACTCGACGAACTCGCCGCGCGGAAGGACGAGAAGCTCGCCCTGGTCTTCGGCACGGAAGGCGCCGGTCTCACCCCCGGGACCCTCGCCGCGGTCGACGAGCACGTCCGCATCCCGATGGACGCCGGTGTCGACTCCCTCAACGTGGCAGCCGCCTCCGCCGTGGCCTTCTACGCCACCCGGCCGCGAGCCGTCTGAAGCCGGGCGTACGGACCCGCTCGTCCGCCGGGCCCCGGCGCCGGGTGGCCGCTCACCGGGCGTGCGCGCCGCCGTTCCGCGGTGCGTTCCGAATCGCGTTCACCAGCCCGGCGACGAGACCCGCACGCTCGGCCATGGCGTCGACCACCAGGAACTCGTGGTCGGCGTGGGCGCCGCCTCCGACCGCTCCGAGGCCGTCGAGCGTCGGCACCCCCAGTGCGGCCGTGAAGTTGCCGTCGCTCCCGCCGCCGACCGCTCTGCCCTCGACGCCGGGCAGCAGCCGTTGTGCCAGCGCGATGAGCTCGGCCGACGCCGACTCCGGCATCGGGGGCCGGCCGACGGCTCCCCGGACCGTGATCTCCGCGCCGTCGAGGTGCGGGGTCAGCGAGGCGAAGGCGGACTCGATCCGTCGCGCCTCCGCTGCCGACTCGACCCGTACGTCGACGAGGACGGTGGCCGCCGCCGGGACGACGTTGTCCTGGGTTCCTGCGGACGCGACGGTGGGGGTGACGGTCGTGCCGATGTCGGGCCGGCTGAGCGCCGCGATGCCCAGCACCTGGTGCGACGCCTCGATCAGGGCGTTGACCCCGGCCTCGGGTTCGAGACCCGCGTGCGAAGCCCGGCCGGTGACGGAGACTTCGAACGTGCCGCAGCCCTTGCGGCCTGTCTTCAGCGCTCCGCCGTCGGCGGCGCCCTCGCACACGAGAGCGGCGCCGCACGCCAGGGCCCGTTCCTCGATGAGCGCCCGGGAGGACAGGGAGCCGACCTCCTCGTCGGCGGTCACCAGGATCTCGACCCCGGTCCGGTCGTCCAGCAGTGCCAGACCGTGCACCGCCTGCACCAGTCCGCCCAGCATGTCGAAGACCCCGGGGCCGGTCGCCCGGCCGTCCTCGACCTTGAACGGGCGGCGTCCAAGGGTGCCGAGCGGGAACACCGTGTCGTGATGGCCGAGGATCAGCACCCTGGGGTCGCCGCCGCCCGACCAGTGCACGTGCGGCCCGGCCGCACTCCCGACGAGAGCGGCCCGCCCGCCGAGGCGGTTCTCGATGACGGCGGCGACAGCCTCGGCCGACGCGGTGAGGGCGTCGGGATTGCGCGAGGGGGACTCGACTTCCACCAGTGTCCTGAGGTCCTCGAGCATCGCGTCGACACTCGCATGGACAGCGGTCTCGTGCATCGTCATGGCGCCAGGGTAGTCGGGCCCGCGCGGGTGCCCACGCGGGCGAGCAGGCACCGACCGGTGGGCGCCCACCCCCTATGCCCGTGGTCCGTCCTGCTGCGGGGTCCGGTGCAGACCCTGCTCCCCGGAGGTCTCCGCGGCGCCGAGCCCTCGGGCCGGCCCCTGGCAGCCCTGCGCCGCCGCGATGCCCAGCGCCACGAGCAGCGTCACCACGACGAAGACCACGAGCCGCTGACGCAGCAGCCGTGGATTGGCCGGACGCCGCCCCGCCGAGGTCGTACGGGCCCCGGGCCGGGTACCCGGCCGGCCGTTCGTACCGTTCGTGCCCTGCGGACGCTTGCCGGGACGAGTCGCGCTGCGCGCCGGCTGCTGCGGCTGGGAGCGGGAACCCCCGGTGCGGGACGACCCGCCGCGTGACGACGGGGCCTGCCGGCTCTGCGGACGCGGCGCCGCGGGGCCCGCCGCACGCCGGGTCTGCTGTTCGGTGTACGGGCCGTCGAGCCGTCCGGTCGGCCGGTCCAGCTCCTGCGCCGAACGCTGCGCAGGCGGCCGGCTCTCGTGCAGTCCCTGAGCCTCGCGGGCCGCGATCTCCTTGAGCCGCATGGAGAGTTGAAGCGTGCTCGGCCGCTCCTCCGGGTCCTTCGCCAGGCATGCGCTCACCAGCGGAGCCAGTGCGTCGTGCACGTCGTACAGCTGGGGTTCCTCGTGCACCACGCGGTACAGCATCACCTCGGAACTACCGTGCCCGAAAGGCGAATCGGCCATCGCCGCGTACGCCAGCGTGGCACCGAGCGAGAACACGTCCGTCGCCGGCGTCACCGCCGCGCCCCGCACCTGTTCGGGCGCGAGGAACCCGGGCGACCCCACCGCCGTGCCGACATGGGTCAGGGTGCTCGCCCCGGTCGCCCAGGCGATCCCGAAGTCGATGATCCGGGGGCCCTTGGGGGAGAGGAGGATGTTCGACGGCTTCAGGTCACGGTGGACGACACCGGCCTCGTGCACCGCCACCAGCCCCTCGGAGAGCGCCGCCCCGATCGACGCCACCTCGGCCGCCGACAGCGGACCCTCCTCGGCCACCTTGTCGTGCAGCGAGGGCCCCGGAACGTACTGCGTGGCGAACCACGGGCGGTCCGCCTCCAGATCGGCGGCGACCAGACGCGCGGTGCAGCCGCCACGGATCCGTCGCGCCGCCGACACCTCGCGCGCGAAACGCGAACGGAATTCCTGGTCCTCGGCGAGATCCGGGCGGATCACCTTGAGCGCCACCCGCTGGCCGCGCCGGTCCGAACCGAGATAGACGACGCCCATGCCGCCCGCCCCGAGCCGCCGGTGCAGTCTGAACGATCCGACGACACGCGGGTCCTCGCGCCGGAGCCGCATCATCGCCATCGTCTGCCCATCCCCGCTGCCTCGTCCGCCTGACGTGGCACAGCTTACGTACCCGTGGCCTTACGCGCTCAGAGGCCGCGCCCTCGCCCACCCATCGATTGTCAGTGCCGGGTGGGAAACTTGAAGAGTGGTCAGGGAGCCGCGGATCCACGCTTCCTGGCCCGTGCGAGATCTCAAAGGTCCGTCGCAGAAGGGGGATTGGGTCAATGAAGGGCGATCGTGTGGAAATAGTCGTGGATGCCGGAGACACGACGCGTACGTACGAGGTGGTGGCCACCAGAGCGGGCCGGCGGGTGGAGACGGCTGTCCGCCGGGGGGTGGTCGAAGTGAGTGAAGTCACTCGCAGCGGCACCGCCGTCCGTACCGCCCGCTTCATGGCGACCAGGGTGCTCGCCCTGGTCGAACAGCCGGTACCGAGGCAGGACGCATCCGAGCATTCCCTCGGGGACGAGCCCGCGGCATAGCGCCACGGTGCCGGTCCGGGCCGCTCCGTCTCCACCCAGGGGAGTACGCCGACCGCCCGCGGCTCATCCTCCGGGAGGCCCGGCAATCGGTACGCGGGCATGACGACCCGTGCCGTCCGCGTACCTAATGTGGAACCCGAGCGGTGGGCGTTGCACTCGTCCCCCGAGGTCACTCGCCCGCCGCTCCGACAATCAGGTCAGGAGAGGAACCATGGCCGGGACGGCAGCGCGGGCACTGATCCGGACGCGGGGACGCGGTACCCGTGCCGCGTCCGGCAGCCGCTCGTCATCCGGCACCCGTCGCCACCCGCTGGTGGCGACGGCCATGGTTCTTCCTCTGGCGGCCCTCCTCGTAGTCGTCTTCGGCGGCTGGGAGGCAGTGGTCACACAGGCGTCGTCCGTGGGCGTGATGCTGGGGCGCTGAGCGGCGCCCCGGGTCCGGAAGAGCGGTCCGGACCGGGACATCGGCCAACAACCCCGTGGGGACGGGGGTGCGGCGGACGGCAGCGTTTGTCCGGTCAGCTGGGGAGCTGACCGGACATCGCGCTGTCCGGGACCTTTTCCGCTGCCGGGCGCGCGCCGTACAGCGGCTGCGGGACACCGCTCGCGAAGGCCGCCCCGGCCGGCGGAGCCTCCCCGCGGTGGTGCACCGGCCGCGCGACGGCCCGTACGCTCGTCCACGGACCCGGGGCGGACCGGGCCGTACCTGTTGCCCCGGGGGAGACCGTGACCACCGCAGTTGTCCGCGCGCTGGGCGACCTCGCCCATGACACCGCCCACCCGCACCGGCGCACCCCCGCTCCCTGCACCTCCTGCCCGGCGCCGGCGGTGCTCGCGGACCGCCCCGACGGCACCGTCGTCCGATCCGGCCCCGTCGTCGCCAAGGCCCACGCCGCTGAGACCGATCCCGCCGACCTCGCCGCCCGCCTGACTCTGGCCGCGGCCCTGACCGGCGTACTGCTGCCCCCGGTGCTCCCGTCCGCCGGACCCGCCACCCTCGCGCTGGACGGCCGCCCCGTGACCCTGTGGCCGCACGGCGAACCCGTCGACCCCGGCGACCCGGATGCCGCCCCGTGGGAGGAGGCCGCCGTCCTGCTGGCCCGGCTGCACCGTACCGAGCTCCCGCCGGCGCCCGCCTCTCCGGTCATGCGCGGGCCCGCTAAGGCCGCTCTCGCCGTGGCCCGGATGTGCACCGCCCGGCCCGGCGATCCGGCCACCGCCCCCGTACTCGGAGCATGGCGGCGGCTGCCCGCCTGGGCCCGCGACGAAGCCGCGGCGCCCCCGCACCGTGCGGGCTTCCTCTGCCACGGCGACCTGCACCTCGGACAGCTGGTCCGGCACCCCGCCGCGCACGGCCCCTGGTTGCTGATCGACATCGACGACCTGGGGCTCGGCGACCCCGCCTGGGACCTCGCCCGCCCCGCCGCCTGGTACGCGGCCGGACTGCTGCCCCCCGAGATCTGGCTGCGCTTCCTGGACGCCTACCGGGCGGCGAGCGGTCCCGCGGTGCGCGCGGACGGTGACCCCTGGCCCGAACTGGACGTCCCGGCCCGCGCCCTGACTGTGCAGGCCGCCGCGCTGGCGTTCGCCAAGTCCGCCGCGGAGGGACGGAGTCCGGATGAGGTGGAACAGACGATGATCGACGCCTGTGCCCGAATTGCCGCCCTCCCACCCGAGTTGGCGATCGAACGCTCGTCGTAGGGTGAACCGATCGTCTCCGGGCATGCATTCCGGCGACGGCGAACCGACGGCGAGGAGCTGAGCCGACCATGCAGTGTCCCAAGTGCCACGCACAGATGCAGACGTACAACCGCAACGGCATCCAGATCGAGCAGTGCAGCGGCTGCCGGGGGATATTCCTCGACTACGGCGAGCTGGAGACCCTGACCCGGATCGAGGCGCAGTGGACGCAGCAGGCTCCGCCCGCGCCGCCCGCCCCGCAGGCGTACCCGGCCGCGCCGGCCCCCGCCTGGGGCGCCCCGCAGCACCACGGTGGCCACCACGGCGGTCACTACCGGCACAAGAGTTTCGGCCACATGCTCTTCTCGTCCTGACCCGGCCGGTGTCGCGCCGCGGGCCGGGACGCACCCCGTCCGGGCCCGCGGCGCACACCGCCCCGGCTCTCGTGCACGGGCGGGTACGGGACGATCGCGCCTCGCGCCGGTGGTGCATACCGTCGACAAATTTCGGTCAGCCATCTAGGCACCGACATGGTTGATCCTTAAAGTTCCGGGCCATGACCTTCCTCGACAGGTCCCGGACCGTCGCGCCACCCGGCTGGAGCCGCTGGCTAGTCCCGCCCGCCGCACTCGCGGTGCATCTCTCGATCGGGCAGGCCTATGCCTGGAGCGTGTTCAAGCCTCCGCTGGAATCGGCTCTCGACCTCTCCGGCACCGCCAGTGCCCTGCCCTTCCAACTCGCCATCGTCATGCTCGGCCTCTCCGCGGCCTTCGGCGGCACCCTCGTCGAACGCAACGGACCTCGCTGGGCGATGTTCGTCTCCCTCGTCTGTTTCTCCTCCGGCTTCCTCGTCGCCGCCCTTGGCGTGGCCACCGGCCACTTCTGGCTGGTCGTGCTCGGGTACGGCTTCATCGGCGGCATCGGACTCGGCATCGGTTACATCTCGCCGGTCTCCACGCTGATCAAGTGGTTCCCGGACCGCCCCGGCATGGCCACGGGCATCGCCATCATGGGCTTCGGCGGCGGTGCGCTGATCGCCTCGCCGTGGTCGACCGGGATGCTCGACGCCTTCGGCGCCGACAGCGCGGGAATCGCGACCGCCTTCCTGGTCCACGGTCTCGCCTACGCCGGATTCATGGCGCTCGGGGTCTTCCTCGTCCGGGTGCCCCCGGACGGCTGGCTCCCGCCGGACCGCGGCACGCGGGCGCGGCCGGACCGCCCGATCGCCGGCACCGTCCAGGTCTCCGCCCGCAACGCGCTGCGCACGCCGCAGTTCTGGTGCCTGTGGGTGGTGCTCTGCATGAACGTCACCGCGGGCATCGGCATCCTGGAGAAGGCCGCCCCGATGATCACGGACTTCTTCTCGGGCACCGCTGCCGCGGTCACGGTCCCGGCCGCGGCCGGCTTCGTCGCCCTGCTCTCCCTGGCCAACATGACCGGCCGCCTCCTGTGGTCCTCGGCGTCGGACCTGATCGGCCGCAAGAACATGTACCGGGTCTATCTCGGCGTCGGCGCGCTGATGTACCTCGCGATCGTCGAGTTCGGCGACTCCAAGCCGCTCTTCGTCTGCTGCGCGCTGGTGATCCTCTCCTTCTACGGAGGCGGGTTCGCCACGGCCCCCGCCTATCTGCAGGACCTCTTCGGCACGTACCAGGTGGGCGCCATCCACGGCCGGCTGCTGACCGCCTGGTCCACGGCGGGCGTGCTCGGTCCGCTGATCGTCAACTGGGTGGCGGACGCGGGGGAGCGGGCGGGACGCAGCGGGTCCGGGCTGTACACGACCTCACTGACGATCATGATCGGGCTGCTGGTCGTGGGCTTCGTGGCCAACGAGTTCGTCCGCCCCGTCCACCCGCGGTTCCACGAGACAGCAGCGGAAAGGAAGACCCGTGCACACCAGCAGTCGTAGGACCCTCACCGCCGCGGTCTGGCTCTGGGTCGCCGTGCCGTTCGCGTACGGGCTGTACGAACTGATCCGCAAGGCCACCCAGCTCTTCACCGGCTGACCGGACCGGACGGCCTCCGGCGCGGCAACGAGAAAGCCCCGGTCGTCGAGACGACCGGGGCTTCGATGGTGCGCGATACTGGGATTGAACCAGTGACCTCTTCCGTGTCAGGGAAGCGCTCTCCCGCTGAGCTAATCGCGCAGGGTGAACCTGCGTGTACTGCGTGCGCGATACTGGGATTGAACCAGTGACCTCTTCCGTGTCAGGGAAGCGCTCTCCCGCTGAGCTAATCGCGCGGGGATCCTTGCGGACCAGTGGACGATACTGGGATTGAACCAGTGACCTCTTCCGTGTCAGGGAAGCGCTCTCCCGCTGAGCTAATCGTCCTTGGAGGTGGAGACGGGATTTGAACCCGTGTAGACGGCTTTGCAGGCCGTTGCCTCGCCTCTCGGCCACTCCACCAGGAGTGCAGGGGTTCGGGAAAAGATCCCCCACTTCGAGCGGACGACGAGATTCGAACTCGCGACCCTCACCTTGGCAAGGTGATGCTCTACCAACTGAGCCACGTCCGCTTGTCGTTTCCGTTTCACTTGCGTGTCCCGGCGACGTGTTGAACTCTAGCGGATTCCTGGGCCAGTACAAAAACGCGTTTGTGCAGCGTGCTGAGGTGCGCTCGCGCCGACGCAGGTCACCGCGCACCGTCCTAGACTCGCCACCGTGCACGACCTCGCTCCAATGGCCCGCTTCGGCGGCCTTCTCGCGTCCGATCTGCAGGACGTGACCAGTGACCCCGCAGCCCTCGACTCGTCCGGCTTCTGGGCCGTATGTGCCGATTTCGAGGGCGGTCTCGTCTGTGCCCGCTTCGGCACCGTACGGACCGCCCCGGTGCCCGCGCCCGTCCCCGGCGCCTGGCACGGCCCCGGGGCCGGTGACTGGATCTCGTCCCTCGATCGTGCGGCGTACACCGCCGGCGTCCGCCGCATCCGCGAGCACATCGCGGCTGGCGAGGTCTACCAGGCCAACCTCTGCCGGGTGATGACCGCGGTACTGCCGGACCCGGCAGCCGCCGACGTCGACGCCCTCACCGCGCTGCTGGCACGTGGCAACCCCGCTCCGTACGCAGGAACGATTCGGCTGCCCGCGCACGGCGTGGAGATCGCCACCGCGTCCCCCGAGCTCTTCCTGAGCCGGAACGGGCGGACCGTCGAGTCCGGGCCGATCAAGGGCACCGGCCGCACCGAGGCGGACCTGCTGGAGAAGGACTACGCCGAGAACGTGATGATCGTCGACCTGGTCCGCAACGACCTGGGCCGGGTCTGCGTCACCGGGTCGGTCACCGTTCCCGACCTCTGCGCGGTCGAGAAGCACCCCGGGCTCGTCCATCTCGTCTCCACCGTGCGGGGCCGGCTCGGCGAAGGTGTCGGCTGGTCCGGGCTGCTCGCCGCCGCCTTCCCGCCCGGCTCGGTCACCGGGGCGCCCAAATCCAGCGCGCTGCGGATCATCGAGGCACTGGAGACCGCCCCCCGCGGGCCCTACTGCGGAGGCATCGGCTGGGTCGACGCCGACCGGTCCACCGCCGGTCTCGCGGTCGGCATACGCACCTTCTGGATCGACCGGACCGGAGCCGCCCCGGTGCTGAAGTTCGGCACCGGCGCGGGCATCACCTGGGGATCCGACCCGGAGCGCGAATGGGACGAGACCGAGCTCAAGGCGGCCCGGCTGCTCGCTGTGGCGTCGGGCGCCCATCAACCGACTGGAAGGACCGCATGATGAGGATGTGGGTCAACGGCGAACTGCGGGACACCGCCGACGCCCGGGTGTCCGTGCTCGACCACGGGCTGACCGTGGGGGACGGCATCTTCGAGACCGTCAGGACCACCGGGGGCCGGCCCTTCGCCCTCACCCGGCACCTCGACCGGCTGACCCGTTCGGCCCGCGGCCTGGGACTGCCCGATCCGGACCTCGACGAGGTACGCCGGGCCTGCGCCGCCGTCGTCGAGGCCAATCCGGTGGAACTCGGCCGGCTGCGCATCACGTACACCGGGGGGCTCTCCCCGCTCGGTTCCGACCGCGGCAACGACGGCCCCGGCCTGTTCGTCGCCCTCGGGGAGGCCACCCGCCGCCCTGACACCACCGCCGTGATCACCGTCCCCTGGACGCGCAACGAGCGCGGCGCGCTCGCCGGGCTCAAGACCACTTCCTACGCGGAGAACGTCGTCGCCCTCGCCCGCGCCCACGAGCGGGGCGCCTCCGAGGCGATCTTCGCCAATACGGTGGAGCAGCTCTGCGAAGGCACCGGATCCAATGTCTTCGTCGTCCTCGACGGGCAGCTGCACACCCCGCCGGTCTCCTCGGGCTGCCTTGCGGGGATCACCAGGGCGCTGGCCGCCGAGTGGTGCGGAGCGGTGGAGTCCGATCTGCCGCTGGACGTCCTGGAGTACGCCGAGGAGATCTTCCTGACCTCCACCCTGCGGGACGTACAGGCCGTCCACCGGGTCGACGGACGGGAGCTGCCCGGCGGGCCCGGCCCGGTGACGGCCAAGGCGATGCGGGTCTTCGAGGAGCGCGCCGGGAACGACCTCGACCCCTGATCCGCCCGCTGCCGCGAACCCGGGCCGCAATTCAGGTGACGGGCCGTGGCGCAGCGGATAGAAATCCGGTGATGACCACGACCCTCCGGCCAACCGGGCCGGCCCAGGAAGGCGCCGACGGCGCGAGGACCCGCACGTACGCCGTGTGCGACAACGGGCGGCCGGTCGGCGCCGTCGAGATAGGCACCGAACCGGGGGCGGGAGGGACGACGGGCGCGATCCGCTCCCTGCGGATCGACGAACCGAACCGCGGGCGCGGGCGCGGCACCATCGCCGCGCTCGCCGCGGAGGAGGTGCTGCGCGGCTGGGGCTGCACCCGGCTGACGACGGAGGTCGGCCCGGAGCACACGGGCGCGCAGCGGCTGGCCGCCGCCCTCGGGTACACCGAGCGCAGCCGGAACATGGTCAAGGACCTGCCGCGGACCCCGGCCGCCCTGCCGGCCGACGTCACGAGGCGTCCGATGAGCGAGGACGAGTTCGCGCGGTGGGACAGCGCCGCCGTCGCCGGTTCGGCGCGGACCCTCGTCGCGCGCGGCGTCCCGGCGGACGAGGCGCAGCGCAGCGCGGAGGCCGCTCAGCGGAGGTATCTGCCGGACGGCCTCGACACGCGGGACACCCATATCCAGGTCCTCGTCCGGGCCGACGGCGCGACCGTGGGCCACGTCTGGGTGGCGCGGCACGAGATGCACCCCGGGATGGTGGTGGGGTACGTCTTCGACATCGAGGTGCGCGAGGCGTTCCGCGGCAGGGGATACGGGCGGGCGCTGATGCTGGAGGCCGAACGGGTCGCACTGGCCGCCGGCGACGAACGGATCGGGCTGCACGTCCTCGCGGACAACACCCCCGCGGTCCGGCTGTACGAGTCGCTCGGCTACCGGACGACCCGGCACAACCTGGTCAAGGCGCTGTAGGCGGCGGATGAGGGGCTCGGGGTCCCCGGTCCGGGCGAGGACCCCCCTGCGGTCGCTCCTGCCCCGTCCGGGACGCGGAGCCCCCGTCGTCAGCCCTGCCCGGCGAGGAGCCGGTCGGCGATCTCCTCGATCCGCTCGCGCAGCCCCTCCTGGCTCCTGCCGCCGTCGAGACGCTCGCCGCCGATCACGTACGTCGGGGTGCCGGTCACACCGATGGCCTTGCCCTCCGCCTGGTCGGCGTCGACGATCAGCATGTGCCGCCCGTCGATCAAGGCGGTGTCGAACTCCTCGGCATCCAGGCCGAGTTCGCGCGCAACTTCGATCAGAAGCGGTTCGCCGGTGCGGCCCAGATCGGCGGTCCTGGCAAGCACCGCCTCGATGTACGGCCAGTCCTTGCCCTGCTCCGCGGCCTCCTCGGCAGCCTGCGCGGCGGCGTAGGCGTGCTTGTGCTTCTCCAGCGGGAAGTGCCGCAGACGCACCTGGATCCGGTCGCCGTACCGGGCCCGCAGGGCGTGTACATCGGTGAGGGCCTGGTGGCAGTCGGGGCACTGGAGTTCGCACCAGACGTCGAGGACGACCGGGGCCGGGGTGGAATCGCTCATGGGACCAGTCTCCCAGGGGCGGTGCCCGCATTCCTCATCGGCACCTGGGGAGGATCCCGGCCCTGATATGCCCCTGATGTGATGCCGGGGCGTGGCCGCTCCGCCGAGATGCGGTGCAGGATGGAAGGGACGTTCCCCCCTTGCGCCTGGAGGCCGCGATGCTTGCCGAGACCATCTGCTCCGCGGTGTCCGCGGCCGGCCTGGGTATCGCGGCCGTCACGGCGTACCGGAAGCGTTTCCTCACCGCCGCCCGGATCGCCGCCTATTCGCTGGTTCCGATCGGCCTGGTGCTGACCGGTGTCGTCGAGTGGCTGGCCGGCATCGCCTTCAATCCGAGTGTCTGGCTCGGTTTCGGGCTGCTCGGCGTGGCGTGGCTGCTCTTCATGACCACACGCGCGATCGAACGCCGCGGCGGTGCCACCCGCAAGGAACGCCGGGCCGCCGCGCGGGCGGCGCAGTCCGGCGGCGTCGCGCCCGCCGCGTCCGCGCCTTCTCTCGGGGCGGGTGCCCCGGCGGTCCGGCCGCGGGAGAAGGCGGATTCCGATCGGCCGGCCGCCGCTCCGGGCGAGGACTTCAGCGATATCGAGGCGATCCTGAAGAAGCACGGCATCTGACGGGTGCCGGGGCCGGCCGACGCGCATGAATCGATTCACGCGCTCCGTTCTTGACGGTGTTCGGGTATGGGGCTAGCGTCCCGATCGGATTGAAACAATTCAGTCCACGGCGCGTGATCCCGATGCGCGTGATCCACAGCGAAGCCCGGCGTCCGACGTGCGGGGAGTGTTCCGCAGGGCACCGCGGAGTACCTCGCGACGCCGTCCATACGATGAGGTGACGGCCGCGGACCGGTGCGGCCAAGGGCACCAGTGGGGCGGACAGGTGGCGCGTGTGGCAGGGATCAAGGATGTGGCCCGGCATGCCGGAGTCTCCGTGGGCACCGTTTCCAACGTGATCAACCGGCCCGACGCGGTGCTGCCGGAGACCCGGGCCCGGGTGCTTGCCGCCATCGAGGAGCTCGGGTACGTACGCAGCGAGTCCGCGCGCCAGCTGAGGGCGGGCCGCAGCCGGATCATGGCGCTGCTCGTCCTCGACATGGGCAACCCGTTCTTCGTCGACGTGGCCCGTGGTGCCGAGCGCGCCGCCCGCCAGGCCGGCCTCGGAGTCATGGTGTGCAACAGCGGCCAGAGCCCGGCGGAGGAGGCCGAGTACCTGGGGCTCTTCGCCGAGCAGCGGGTGTGCGGTGTCCTGGTCACGCCGGCCGATGCGACCGGGCACAACCTGGAGGCGTTCAGCCGCCACCGCATCCCCTTCGTGCTGGTGGACCGGGTGGCGTCCTCCCCGGGGCACTGCGCGGTCTCCGTCGACGACGTCCGCGGCGGTGCTCTGGCCGTGGGGCACCTCGTATCGGCCGGGCACCGCTCGGTCGCGTACGTCAGCGGCCCCGGCGACCTCCATCAGATCAGGGACCGCCGCGAGGGCGCCCTGTCGGCCCTCGCCCAGGCCGGGCTCGGTCCCGAGGCGCTCGTGGAGATCCCCTCCGACCGGCTGGACGTGGCTGCGGGCCGCGACGCCGGAGCCCGGCTGCTCGGGCTCGTGCCGCGGCCGACCGCGGTGTTCTGCGCCAATGATCTGCTCGCCCTCGGCGTACTGCAGTCGCTGTACGCGGCGGGAGTCCGGGTGCCGCAGGACATCGCCATCGTCGGGTACGACGACATCGAATTCGCCGCGGCCGCTGCCGTACCGCTCACCTCGGTCCGGCAGCCCGCTGTCGTGATGGGCAGGATGGCCGCGGAACTGCTGCTGCAGGAGGCCGACGACGAGGACGGCACGCACGAGCACCGCAGCGTCGTGCTCCAGCCGGAACTCGTCGTGCGGGCCTCCAGCGCCACACCGCACTGATCCCTGCCGCACCCGGTTTCCGGTTCTCCTGCCGGCCACGAGACTTCCTTCGTCCTTCATTCCACGTGTTCGAAATGAGGAACCATGGCGCTGTTCGACCTCCCGCTCGGCCAACTCCGCGAGTACCGGCCGGATTCCGGTGAGCCCGACGACTTCGACACCTTCTGGAAGCGCACGCTCGACGAGTCGGACGGGTATCCGCTCGATGCCGAATTCCAGCCGTACGACGCCGCGTTGAGTGCTGTGGACGTGTACGACGTGACCTTCTCGGGCTGGGGAGGGCATCGCATACGCGCCTGGCTGAACGTCCCGGCGGGCGCCGCGGGACCCCTTCCGTGCGTCGTCCACTACCTCGGCTACGGATGCGGCCGCGGGCTGCCGCACGACCATCTGGTGTGGCCGGCCTCGGGCCGGGCCACGCTGGTCGTCGACACCCGCGGCCAGGGCGGCGTCTACGGCCGCTCCGCGGGGTCCACCCCCGACCCGCACGGTGGGGACAACCCGCAGGCGCCGGGCTTCATGACCCGCGGCATCCTCGACCCCCACGACTACTACTACCGGCGCGTCTTCACCGATGCGGTGCGGGCCGTCGAGGTGGCCCGTGCGCACCCGTCCGTCGACCCGGACCGGATCGTCGTGCACGGCGGCAGCCAGGGCGGCGGCATCGCCCAGGCGGTCACGGCGCTCAGCCCGCATGTGAAGGCCGCGCTGATCGACGTACCGTTCCTGAACAACTTCCGGCGGGCCGTCGAGATCACCGACGCCGGTCCGTACCACGAGATCGTCCGCTTCCTCTCCACCCAACACGGCCTCGCCGAAGGGGTGTTCCGTACACTCGCGTACTTCGAGGGAATGAGCTTCGCCGCCCGCGCCACTGCCCCCGCGCTCTACTCGGTGGCCCTGATGGACACGACCTGCCCGCCGTCCACGGTCTTCGCCGCCTACAACCACTGGGCCGGCCCCAAGGAGATCGAGGTCTACCCCTGGAACGGCCACGAGGGCGGCTCGTCGACCCATCAGGCTGCCCAGTTGAGGAAGTTGCGCGAACTGGGCTGATCGGAGCGGAGGCCGGGGAGCGGGGGGTGCGGGGCGGGGCGCGAGCCCGAATGTGTGACGGCCGATCGGACGCCGGAGCGAATCCCGGCGACCCGGACGGGTGTGAACTCCCGTCACGAAAAAGCGTGTTGAGCGCCAACGGGGCCTCGTCTGAGTCATGATCGTCCCGAGATGGTGGACACCTCCCGGGGCGATGCCCCCGCACCCCCTGCCGAAGAGTCGCGTGGCTGCCTCTTCGCGCTGTCCCAGCCCCCTTTGATGATCTTCCTCGCGGTGGTCGGCAGCCTGCTGCTGATGGCCGCGTTGCACGATCTCTTCCTGCTGTGAACGGGACGGGGCGGGCGCCTGGCCGTCAGCCGGCCGCTTCCCTGCGGCGTGCCCGGTACGCGGCGACGTGCAGCCGATTACCGCAGGTGCGGCTGGAGCAGTACCTGCGGGAGCGGTTACGGGAGAGGTCCACGAACACGTCCCGGCAGTCCGGTGCCTCGCACCGCCGCAGCCGCTCCTGCTCGCCCGCCACCACGATGACGGCCAGGGCCATGCCGCAGTCGGCCGCGAGGTGGTCGGCGATCGACGCGTCCGGCGCGAAGTAGTGCACATGCCAGTCGTAACCGTCGTGGTTGCTGAGCTGAGGCGTGGTGCCCGCGGAGGCCACGAGGCCGTTGACGAGGCCGGCGGCGGTCGCGGCGTCCGCCGCCGCGAAGATGTCCGCGAACCGTCCCCGTACGTCGCGCACGGCCCGCAGATCCTTCTCGCCGAGCTCGCCGACGCCGCTGATGTGATGGCGGCGGGCGAACCGGTAAAGCGCTTCGACACCGGCGAGACCGTCATCCGCGCCGCCCTCCGGCGCGTCGGGCTCCGGTGCGGTGTTGATCAGATCGACCACGATGTCGAGGGCGATCCGGGTGTCGTGGGGGATCAGCACGCTTTCGCTCCCTGGCCTCCGGCGGGCGGGCGCCCGCCGATGCCGGCTGACTCTACTGGCTCGGCGAAGGGGCGCAGGGGGCCGAGGAGGGCCCGTGGGGCCGCGGGGGAGGCGCCGGCCGACCCGGAAGCCGGTGACCGGCCCGACGGGGGCGAGAGGCGTGTCCAGGGCGCCGGGGGAGCCCAGGGGTGGCCGGGGGCCGTCCCGCGGTCCCCGGTGGGCGCCCGGCGTCGGTCACGGCGCCCCACCGCGAGGTGTGCACCGGCAGGCCGCGGCGTGCGCCGTCGCGTACCGGCGCAACGAGCACCGGCGCCGTCACCACGGTGGTTTCCGTGATGGCGGCGCCGGTTTCTGCCGTATGAGGTTGTCCGCGCGGCGCCGTCGCCCCGAGTCGGACGGCGCCGTGCAGCTCTCGACCTGGCTCAGCTCTCGGCCAGGATGTGCGAGAGCTCCGTATCGAGATCGAAGTGACGATGCTCGGTGCCCGGTGGAACCGCGGCGTCGGTCCGCTTCAGGAACGACTCCAGGGCCCGTGCCGGGGCCTCGAGCAGCGCTTCGCCCTCTGGGGAGCTCAGCGCGATGCAGACGACGCCCTGGCCGTGACTACGTGATGGCCAGACACGGACGTCTCCGGTGCCGGTGGGCCTGTGCAGCCCCTCGGCAAGGAGGTCGCGGGCGAATACCCATTCGACCGTCTCCTCCGCTCCGGTGTGGAAGGTGGCGTGCACGGCATACGGATCGGCCGTGTCATACCGCAGGCCCGCGGGTACAGGCAGTGAGGACTCGCTCGACACAACGAGGCGCAGGTGCAGCTCGCAGCTGACCGTGGTGTTCATAAGCGCCAGGGCCTTTCGCTCAGTGTGCGCTCGGGGATTCGCACGTCGGCGAAATCGACATGCCACCTACGGTGGCGTTGTAAACCCCTCTGACCCTTTTGTGATCCTTCGGGTCGCTCGTACAGCGGTGTGTAACTTTGGGTTATGCGGCCATTCCGGTGACAGAGGCCGTTCCGGTAAGTTGGACTCATGAATGCGGAGAGTGACGCGCGGGATGAGGCCGCCGCACCGGCGGCGCCGGCGCCCGCCACGGGGGTCGTGACGGGGGATGTGGCGCCGGGCGTCACGGAAGAGGTGGTCAAGGAGGAGCGGGCGCTCGGTTCGAGGGCACCCGGCTTCATCAAGGCGTCCAGGGCGCTCCACCTGAGCTGGCAGGTCGGCGTCTTCCTGGTCGGGCTCGCCGTTGTCGCGGCCGGCATCGTCATGCTGCCGCTGCCCGGGCCCGGCTGGCTGGTGATCTTCGGTGGCATGGCGATCTGGGCGACCGAGTTCGTCTGGGCACAGCTGGTGCTGCGCTGGACCCGCCGGAAGGTCACCGAGGCCGCGCAGAAGGCGTTGGATCCCCGGGTCCGGCGGCGGAACATCATCCTCACCGTGATCGGCCTCGTGATCATCGCGGTGCTGGTCGGGATCTATGTGTGGAAGTTCGGGATCGTCATGCCGTGGAAGATCCACGAGTGACCTGAGCGTGGTCGGAGAGCGCCGCTGACATGGGGTAATGTTTGCGGTGCGCCCGGGCGATTAGCTCAGTGGGAGAGCGCTTCGTTCACACCGAAGAGGTCACTGGTTCGAACCCAGTATCGCCCACCCCGGACCGAAAGCGCCGCACAAAGATTTAGAATCAGTGCAGAGAGGTGTACCG
>NZ_JBHVWN010000020.1:24614-85449 GCF_042882275.1 Streptomyces sp. NPDC058231
AGATGTGTGTGGGGGTGGTTTTTTTTTTTATTAGACAGAAACCATTTACGCCCCACCCGCGCCCGCGGCCCCGTTTCTTTTTTATGGTTGGGGGCCGTCGGCGTTTCCGCGTGCTTCCGTTGAAGCGCTTCGATCGATTTTCGTCCGAACTGTTGACGCTGCCTGTGCCGCTCCCTACCTTGACCCGGCAAGCGCTTTCTAAAACGATTCAATCAAGGCGAGGGCGGAACCTATGTCTCGGACAGAAGGCATGGACCGGCGGCAGATGCTGAGACTTGCGGGCCTCTCGGCGGCCGGTCTCGGGCTGACTGCGGCCGGCTGCGGCTCGGGCGGTTCCAGCGGTCCCGTCACCATCAGGCATGCCTGGTGGGGGGCCGACGACCGGGCGAAGAAGATCCAGCAGTGCATCAAGCTCTTCGAGAAGAAGCACCCGAAGATCAAGGTGAAGACGGACTTCCAGCAGTACCCGGACTTCTGGAAGAAGTTCAACACCCAGGCGGCGGGCGGCAACGCGCCGGACGTCATCCAGAATGCCGTGACCTTCCTCCGTAAGTACGAGGCCAAGCACGTCCTGCTGGACCTCGACCCCCAGGTGCAGAAGGGCAACCTCAGCCTCGAGGGCTTCCGTGCCGGGCTGGAGAAGTTCGCCGAGGTCGACGGCAAGCTGCTCGGCGTCCCGGTCGGCAGCAACACGATGTCCCTGGTGTTCGACGAGAAGGTCTTCGACAAGGCGGGTATCAGCCCCGAGATGGGCTGGACCTGGGACGACTGGTACGCGGGCCTGCAGAGGATCCGGAGCGGCCAGAAGATCGCCGGCGACTCGGGGCCGCACGGCGTCATGTACCTGTACGACCTGGTCCTCCGCCAGAACGGCAAGGCCTTCTTCACCGCGGACGGCATGGGCTTCAGCGACGCGGAGCTGCTCCCCTACTGGACCGAGTCCCTCCAGCGGGTCAGGTCCGGGATCTACGCCGACCAGAAGAAGGTCGAGCAGATAAAGCCCGCCTCCGCCCTCGCCAAGGGGATCTCGGCGGGCGAGTTCACCTGGGACAACTTCTCCGTCCGCTACAGCGCCGAGGGCAGCAGCAGCTACGGACTGGCACCGATCCCGAGCACCGACGGCAAGAAGACCGGTCAGTACCTGGGTTCGCTGATGCTGAGCGGCTCGGCGCACACCAGGCACCCGGCCGAGGTTGCGACGTTCATCAACTTCATGACCCACGAACCCGCCGTCGCCCGGATCATGGGCTACGACCGCGGAGTGCCCGCCACCACCGCGCAGTTCGAGGCCTACGAGCCGAGCGACGCCCCGAACAAGGCGATCGCCGCGTACGAGACCGAGGTCGCCGACGCGGGCGTGCTGGAGACCATCACCCCGCACCCGGCCGGCGCCGATGTGATCGAGGCGGCCTTCCTGCGCATCGCCGGTGACATGTCGCTGGGCAAGGCGTCGCCGGAGGACTCCGTGAAGCAGTTCTTCTCCGAGGCGAAGACCGCCCTCGCCTCGAACTGAGAGGAAAGCGGTGACTCACATCCAGACCTCCACCGCCGGCCCGGCCGCCGGCGGCCACCGTGCCGCCGGGGAGCGGAGCGGTGCGGGGGACGACGGACGCCCCGCTGCCCCGCGGCCGCGGGGCAGCCGCGAGAACCTGGCCGGCTTCCTGTTCATGTCGCCCTGGATCGCGGGCTTCCTGTTCCTCGTCGCCGGGCCGATGGTGTTCTCGCTGTACCTGGCGTTCACCGACTACAACCTGTTCGACGCCCCGCGCTGGGTCGGGCTGCGGAACTTCACCGACATGTTCGCCGACCCCCGGTGGCGCCAGTCGGTCAAGGTCACCTCCTGGTACGTGGTGATCGGTACCCCGGTGAAACTGGCTGCCGCCCTCGCCGTGGCCATGCTGCTCGCCCGGAAGAGGTGGGGCCAGTCCTTCTACCGGGCGGCCTTCTACGCCCCGTCACTGATCGGCGCGAGCGTCTCCGCGGCCATCGTCTGGCGGGCGCTGTTCTCGGACGGTGCCGCCGTCGACCGTACGCAGAAGTTGTTCGGCATCGACGCTGGCGGCTGGATCGGCGACCCGGAGCTGATCATCTACTCGCTCGTGGCGCTCACCGTCTGGCAGTTCGGCGCCCCGATGGTGATCTTCCTGGCGGGCCTCAAACAGGTCCCACGCGAGCTGTACGAGGCGGCCGAGGTGGACGGCGCCGGCTCCTGGCGCAGGTTCTGGAACATCACTCTGCCGATGATCTCGCCGGTGCTGTTCTTCAACGTCCTGCTGGAGACCATCCACTCCTTCCAGATCTTCGCCTCGGCGTACATCGTCAGCAACGGCAGCTGCGGCCCGGCCGACGCGACGCTCGTCTACACCTGTTACCTGTACGACCAGGGCTTCGCGAACAGCCGGATGGGCTTCGCCTCCGCCATGGCGTGGATGCTGCTCGTCGCAGTGGGCCTGGTCACCGCAGTGCTGTTCTGGTCCCAGAAGCGCTGGGTGCACTACGAGGAGGGCGGCCGATGAGCCTGCCGACAGCAGCTGTACGGCGCCGCGGCCGTGGCGCCCTGGCCTGGCACCTCGGTGCGCTCGTCCTCCTCGTGGTGGTTCTCTACCCGGTGGTCTGGACGATCGGGGCGTCGTTCAAGCCGAGCGGGGACATCGTCGGCGCCCAGGGGCTCTTCCCCTCGCGTCCGATCGCCGACAACTACCGCCGGCTCACCGAGGGCATCGCCGGTATCCCGATCTGGCGGTTCTTCCTCAACTCCACGTACATCGCGGTCGGTTCGGTCATCGGCGTGGTGTTCTCCTGCTCGCTCACGGCATACGCCTTCGCGAGGATCCGCTTCGCCGGCCGGAACATCATGTTCACCATCATGATCGGCACACTGCTGCTGCCGTACCACGTACTGATCATTCCGCAGTACGTGCTCTTCCAGAAGCTGCAGCTGATCAACACCTTCACGCCGCTGCTGATCGGCAAGTACCTGGCCACCGACGCCTTCTGCGTCTTCCTGATGGTGCAGTTCATGCGCGGACTGCCCAGGGAGCTCGACGAGGCGGCGCGGCTGGACGGCTGCGGGCATCTGCGGATCTACTGGTCGATCGTGCTGCCGCTGTGCAGGCCCGCGCTCATCACCAGTGCGATCTTCACCTTCATCCAGGCATGGAACGACTTCATGGGCCCGCTCCTCTACCTCAACGAGCCCGACAAGTACACGGTCTCGATGGGGCTGAGGATGTTCATCGACCAGGACGTGGTGGCGGACTACGGCGGCATGATCGCCATGTCGCTGGTGGCGCTGCTGCCGGTGCTCGCCTTCTTCCTGGCCTTCCAGCGCTACCTCATCGACGGCATGGCCACCTCCGGCCTGAAGGGCTGAGGAGCGACGTGGTGACGAAGTCCGGTACCGCACGCAGGACTCCGTACGTCCTGGCGCGTTTCAGCGTGTTCTCCGAGTGTCTGCTCGCCGGCGTGTGGATCGCGCTCGCCGCTCTCCCGCTCGTCACGTTCCTCGCGGCCTTCGCCGCCGGGGCGCGGCACCTGCGGCGGTACCTGGCCGGTGAGCGGAGCGGTCTGTGGGAGTTCGTCGCCGATGTACGGGGAGCGGCACGGAGCGGGTGGCGGCTCTCCCTGCTGTGGTGGGCGGGGCTCGCGCTGCTCGCCTTCGACTGGCGGGTCGCCCGATCGGGAATGCTGCCGGGCGGCCGCGCGCTCGCCGCGGTGAGCGCACTCGGTCTGCTGGCCGTGGCCGTCTGGGGACTGCGTACGGCCGCCGCCTGGCGGTCCGGGGCCAACTGGTGGCACACCGCCAGGACCGCGGCCCGCCGGACCGTGACGGACCCGGCCGGTTCGCTCCTGCTCGTCGGCGGGTTCGTGGCGCTCGCCGTCGCCACCTGGCAGGTCCCGCCGCTGGCCGCGCCCGCCCTCGGCTGTCTCGCCGCGGCCGCCGTCGCCGCGGACCGCCGCTGACACCCTGCGCACCCCCCCCACGTGGAGCCTTCCTCCACCACGCACCACCACGCGATCAGTCATGCCCGTTTCCGCAACGAACTGGAGTCGTGATGTCCCCGATCCCCCGCCGTACCGTCCTCAGGGCCGCCGCCGTCGCCGGTGCGGCCACCCCCTTCTCCTGGGTGCTGAGCGACACCGCCCCGAAGGCCGCGGCCGTCCCCGCCGACGCGAGGACCGGCGATGGCCCCGTCGAGATCGGCTGGCTGGAGGAGGGCGGGCTCGGCGCCGCTCCCGGCGCCACCTTCGGTGTGCCGTGGGCGCAGGGCCGCTACCCGGCCGACCAGAAGTTCGCGCTCGCCACCGCCGACGGCAAGGACGTCCCCGTACAGACCTGGCCCACCGCCACCTGGCCCGACGGTTCCCTCAAGTGGACCGCGCACGCCGTCGGACCCGGGGCGGCGGGAGCGAAGAAGTTCACCCTCACCACCGGTGCGCCCGCCGCCTCCGACGCCGAGGTCAGCGTCAAGTCCACCGGCGGCGGGATCACCGTCTCCACCGGCGTCGTCACGGCGAGGATCGCGAAGACCGGCTCCTCCCTGATCACCTCCCTCAGCCGTGGCTCCACGGAGATCGCCAAGCACGGCAGGCTGGTGCTGATCCGGCAGGGCGAGATCGAGGACGGCGACCAGGGACAGGAGAAGTACGAGCGCTTCGAGAGCGCCATCACGAGGACCGAGGTCGAACAGAGCGGCCCGGTCCGCGCCGTCGTCCGTATCGACGGCAAGCACCGCAACGGCGGCCGCTCCTGGCTGCCGTTCTCGGTCCGGCTCTACTTCTACGCGGGCGCCGAGTCGTTCCGCATGATGCACACCATCACCTTCGACGGGAAGCAGGAACCCGGCAAGGCGAGCGGGGACTTCATCCGCGGCCTCGGCGTCCGCTTCACCGTCCCGATGCGCGACGAGACGTACGACCGGCACATCCGCATCGGCGGCGACGAAACCGGCATGCTCCGCGAAGCCGTCAAGGGCGTCACCGGGCTGCGCCGAGACCCGGGCGCCGCCGTCCAGGCCGCCCAGTTCGAGGGCACGAAGCTGCCCGATCCGGCCACCTGGGACCAGCGCGTCACCACCCGGCTGCCGCTCATCCCCACCTGGGGCGACTACACGCTGAGCCAGCTCTCCGCCGACGGCTTCTCGCTGCGCAAGCGCACCAGCAAGGGCCACGGCTGGATCGCCGCGGGCGGCGGCCGGCGCGCGGCCGGCTTCGGGTACGTCGGCGGGGCGAGCGGCGGACTCTCGTTCGGGCTGCGCGACTTCTGGGAGAAGTTCCCCGCCCAGCTCGACATCCGGGGCGCCGACACCGCGGCGGCCGAGGTGACGCTGTGGCTCTGGTCCCCCGAGGCCGAGCCGATGGACCTGCGCTTCTACCACGACGGCATGGGCCAGGACACCTACCCGGAACAGCTCGAAGGCCTCAACATCACGTACGAGGACTACGAGCCCGGGTTCGGCACCCCGTACGGCATAGCGCGCACCAGTGAACTCGTCTTCTGGGCCAACGACTCCACGCCCAGCGCCGAAGCGCTCGCCCAGCAGTCGCGCACCGTCCGCACGCTGCCGCAGCTCGTCGCCCCGCCGTCCCAGCTGATCGGGGCGAAGGTCTTCGGCGGGCTGTTCTCGGAGGTCGACCGGTCGACCCCCGCGAAGGCGAAGATCGAGGACCACCTGGACTTCCTCTTCACCTACTACAGGGACCAGGTCGAGATGCGCCGCTGGTACGGCTTCTGGGACTACGGCGACGTGATGCACTCCTACGACCCGGCCCGTCACCAGTGGCGGTACGACATCGGCGGCTACGCCTGGGACAACTCCGAACTCTCGCCCGACCTCTGGCTCTGGTACGCCTACCTGCGCTCCGGCCGCGCGGACATCTTCCGCTTCGCCGAGGCCATGACCCGCCACACCGGCGAGGTCGACGTCTACCACCTCGGCCAGTGGGCCGGACTCGGGACCCGCCACGGTGTCCAGCACTTCGCCGACAGCGCCAAGCAGCAGCGCATCGCCAACACCACGTACCGCCGCTTCTACTACTACCTCACCGCGGACGAACGCGTCGGCGATCTGATGCGCGCCAACGTCGACTCCGACGAGACCTTCCTCGTCCTCGACCCGCAGCGCAAGGTCCGGACCGATCCCTACACCCCGGACCGGCACGCGCTCTCCATCGGCTTCGGAACGGACTGGAGCGGGCTCGTCTCCGCCTGGCTCACCGAATGGGAGCGCGGCGGCCCGCAGGCCGCGAAGGCGAAGGACCGGGTCATCGGCACGATGGAGACGATCGCCGCCCAGCCCAACGGCTTCGTGCAGGGCAGCGGACTGTACGACCTCGACACCGGAAGGTTCGCGGTCGCCACCGAGCCCGTCGTCAGCGTCTCCCACCTGTCCGGCGTCTTCGGCCTGAACGAACTCTGCGCCGAACTGATCGGCCTCGTCGACATGCCGCAGTTCAAGGAGGCGTACCTGGACTACTGCCGGTACTTCAACGCCACGAAGGCGGAGCAGACCGCGCGATACGGATCGGACTTCGGGAGCCTGCTGCTGTTCCAGGGGCACTCGCGCATGGACGCCTACGCGGCCGTGCAGACGGGTGACGAGAAGCTCGCCGCCCGCGCCTGGGAGAAGTTCTACCGGAGTGACGGCTACCAGGAGTCCGCCCCCTGGAAGACGGAGAAGGTGAGCGGCCCCGTCACCACCGTCGCCGGCACCGAGGCCAACTGGGTGTACACCAACGACACCGCGCTGTACGGACTCGCCGCCATCGAGAACCTCGCACTCGTCGGGGACCGGATGCCGGCCTGAGCCCCGGGACGCCCGGGGCCGGCCCGCCCGGCGGATCCTCCGTCAGCGCATCCGGCCCAGGGCGTCCTTCAGCCGCCGCGCGTCCCGCAACCGCTTTTCGTACGTCGCCCCGACCACCAGCAGCACCACACCCGCCAGCGCGGGCGGCAGCCAGCGCGGTAGCGCACCGACGACCTGGACCACGTACGGCGCCAGTTCGTGCAGGGCGTCCAGCGCCAGCACCGCGCCACCGAGCAGCAGCAGCGCCTGGAGCCGCATCCGGGCGCCCGCGAGCGTGATCACCAGTGCCGCCGTGCCCAGCAGCAGCGGCCGCACCCAGGTGGGGTCGGCCCAGACCGCGAAGAGACTCGGCACCAGCGTCGCCGCGAGACCCGGTCCGTACGCCGTCCACGAGGACGCGGCCGGATCGCGGCGCCGCCGCATCAGACCGACCACGAGCGCGGGTACCGTCGCCGGCAGGGTGTACGCCTCCGGAGCCGACACCCCGGAAGCCGACAGCCGCACCCACGTCGCCAGGACGAACAGGACCACCGCGACCCGGCCGGCCACCTGCCGCCGCTCGGCGCGCACCGCGGTCCCGGCCGCCAGCACACCGCACAGTGCGAGCACCGTCGCCAGCATCGGCCTGTCCGGCACCGCCATCCCGACCGCCACCGCACCCGCCGCGGCGCCGGTCAGCTCGACCGGCAGCGCGGGCGGACCGCCCCGCAGCCGTGCCCCGAGCAGCGCCGTCAGCACGGGAACGACCAGCATGATCGGCGCGGCGGCCCGGTGGGCCGACGGCTCCAGCGACGCCCCGACGGCCCCGGCCAGCACCGCCGCGCACACCACGGCCGCGCACGCCGTCACGCCCTGCACCACCCGGGCCGCCGGCGGCCCTTCGGCGTGCGTCGCCACCGCCGCCGCGGCGAACGTCACCAGCAACGTGCCGAACACCGCGTACGTCGCGGGCTCCGCCGCCAGCGACAGCAGCCCCGCACTCGCCGCCCCGACCGAGCCGCAGGCCAGCGCCGCGGCCACGACCTGGCCCGGCCCGTGCCGCAACCCCCGTACCGCCACCGCGAGTACCGCCGCGACCAGCATCAACTCCACGGCCTGAACAGCCGCGTACGCAGCGTCCAGCGCAACGGGCAGCACCAGCAGCCCCGCCCACCCGAGCACCACCGCAGCTGCTCCCGCCGTGCCCCGTCCCGACCCGCCGGGCGCGACCACCGAACCGGCCACCCGCACCCACCGCGGCCACCAGCGGTACGCCGCGGCCAGCAGCGCGGCCACCACCAGCAGCACCACCGGTGCCGGGTACAGCTGCGACCCGGCCATACCCCGCAACGCCATCGCGCCGCGCACTCCGCCGTCCGGCGCACCCGACCACACCGCGGCGGTCCGCGACACCGGACCCACCACAACAGCCCCGGCCACCGGCACGGCGGTCAGCACCGCGCCCGCGACCACCGCCGCCGAGGCCCCCAGCACCCCCTGCCCGGCCGGACGCGGCAGCGGAGCCCGTACCGCCGCCGACAGCAGCAGACCGCAGAGCAGATACACCGGGACCGCCCACTGCACGGCGACCCCCGCGGCCGGCACGCCGCCCACACCGGCGACCACCGCCAGGCCGGCGGCCGCCCCGCCGGCCACCGCCACGGCCTTCGGCGCCTGCCAGGCGCCGAGGAGCGCGACCGCAGCCGCGGCCAGCAGCAGCGCCCCGGGGGCGACCGCGGACAGCGGTGAGCCGGCCGTCAGCGACTGCACCAGGGCCACCAGCGTCCCGGCCAGCCCCGTCACACACCCGCCGACGCACGCGGTCACCCGGGCACCCGCCCTTGTGCCCCACACGGCGATCGCGCAGTCCGCAGCCGCCGTCAGCAGCAGCGCCCAGCCGAATCCGGACGCCGACGCCCCCGCCGCCCACGCCCACAGCACCCCGGTGAACTGCGCGGCCACCACGGCCGCAGGCAGCGGCAGACGCAGCTTGCCGAGCGCCAGACCGTACGCCGCCCACAGGCCGGCCAGCACGGCCGACGCGACCGCGGCGAATCCGGGACCGTCGGTCTCCGGCGCCGCCACCGCATGCAGCGCGTACGCGTCGAGGACCGTCAGCACCAGAGCGAGCGCGCCGAGCGACTCGGCCGTCGACCTCAGACCGCGGCGCAGCAGCATCGCGGGCGCGGCCAGCGCGGCGACCGTCACCACGGTGAGCACCGCGCAGCGGCCGCCGATCCCCATCCGGCCCCAGCTGAGCAGGGTGAACGCGATCGCCGCGATCGTCAGCAGCAGCCCGCCGAGGCTCAGCAGCACGTTCTGCGCGCCGCGCCGCGAGGCCTGCGCCCCAGGAGTTCCGAACGGGCCCGCGGGCCGGTGCGGACGGGGCTGCCACGGACTGGCGGGAGCCCCTGACACCGGTCCGGAGGAAGAGCCGGGCGGGGTGGCGGGCGGCTGCAGCACACTCAGCAGCCACGCACGGCGGGTCAACAACTCCGACCGGCGGGCGTCCAGCCGGACCAGTTCACGGTCGAGGAGCGCCAATTCCTCGGCGGGCGGCGGCACATGTTCCATGACGGTGAGTGTGGCGCGGACCACACGTCCGGACATGCGCTCGGATACTCAGGTGAGGGAGTGAGTACGCGCAGACTGGGACCCATGGACTGGAACCACTACCGCTTCGTGAGTGTCTGGGACGTGTCCGCCCCGCCCGGCGCCGTGTACGAGGTCCTGGAAGCCGCCGAGGAGTACCCGCGCTGGTGGCCACAGGTCCGGGAGGTCGCCAGGGCCGACGGGGCCAGCGGGACCATGCGCATCCGCTCCGTCCTCCCGTACGACCTGGTCGTGACCGTCCGCGAGCGCCGCCGTGACCCGGCGGCCGGGATTCTCGAGGTGGACATCGGCGGGGATCTCGACGGCTGGGCCCGCTGGACCGTCACCGCGCACGGCAGCGGCAGCCGCGCCACGTACGAGCAGGAGGTCGGCGTGCGGCGGCGGTCGATGCGACTCCTCGCGGTGCCCGGACGTCCGGTGTTCCGGGCGAATCACGCGCTCATGATGCGTGCGGGACACCGCGGACTGGTGGCCCGTCTCGAAGGAGTTTGAACCACACCCGCCGGGACCTGTATGGTTCGTTGCGTTCCCGGGCGATTAGCTCAGTGGGAGAGCGCTTCGTTCACACCGAAGAGGTCACTGGTTCGAAACCAGTATCGCCCACCCCGGGAGAGGCCGGTCCGTCAGTACCACCGACGGACCGGCCTCTGCGTGTCCGGGCCACGGCTCACGGAACCGGCTGCTCCGCCTCCGCGTTCATGCCGAGCCCGGTCCCGTGCCCAGGATCATGCCGCGGCCGGCAGCTCCGGACGCAGCGGCCACGACGGATCCACCGGCTCCGGTGTACCGCTCTTCGCGAACCATGCCTGCAGCCCCCGCGCCTGCGCCGCGTGCCATGCCGCCTGCAGCGTGTGCAGCTCCGTGGGGGACAGCCGTTCCAGCCGCGACGAGAAGCGCCGCCCCACGGCCCGCACCAGCTCCAGCGAGGCCGCCGCGTCGGCCGCCGCGTCATGGGCGCCGTCCAGCACCACCTCGTACAGCGCGCAGAGGTCGGTGAGCGTGCGCCGCCCCTTGCGGTACCGGTCCAGATGCTTGTCCAGGACCCGTGGGTCCAGTACGCACAGCGGGTTGTTCTCCAGATAGCCGGCGAGCGACGACGCCCGGTGCCGCTTCAGCTCCCGGTCCAGCAGCGTCAGATCGAACGGCGCGTTCATCACGACGAGCGGCCGTCCGGCAGCGCACTGCTCGGTCAGCGCCCGGGCTATCTCCTCCACCACCGGCGCGGGCCAGCGGCCGTTGCGCTGCAGGTGGTCGTCGGTCAGGCCGTGGATCTCGGTGGCCCCCACGGGCACCGGCACCCCCGGATTCACCAGCCAGCGGGTGACGCGCATGCGCCCGCCCGCCGAGTCCTGGACCACCAGGGCGGCCGAAACGATCCGGTCCTCCTCGACGTCCACTCCCGTTGTCTCGGTGTCAAAAGCGGCCAGCGGCCCTTCGTACCAGTGAGTCATCCCCGAACTCCTCGTGCCCGAACGGCAGATGGCGTGATTCCCCTGCCCGATTCGGTGATACCCGCGCCCTTTGCCTGATACGCCGTTTGAGGAGCGCTCCGTGCGGTGACAACACAGGTGACAGGCGCGGAAGTTGCCTGCGCACCCACCACCGAACGAACCGATCGGCACAGCCCGGAAGGCATACGGAGCCATGGCGCTCGCGCAGCCCGACCCGAGCGGGCTGCTGCCCCAGCGGATCGCTCCGCTGCGCGGCACACTCGCCACCACCGCCTGCATGGAGACCCTCCAGGTGGGCTACCTGCACGCAGTCGCGGCCGCGGCGGGGTGCTCCCTGTCGCAGCCCTTCCCCGACAACGGCATCGACTGGCACGTCAGCCACGGCGCCCCCGGTCACACCGTCGACGACGAGGTGACCATCAAGGTGCAGCTGAAATGCACCTATCAGATTCCACCGCGCCCGCCCGGACCGACGTTCGCCTTCACGCTGGACAACGCCCACCTCGTGAAGCTCGCCCGGACGCCCGTGTCGGTGCACAAGATCCTGGTCGTGATGCTCGTGCCGCGCAGCCAGGACGAGTGGCTGAGCGCCGGTCACGACCGGCTCGACCTGCGGCACTGCTGCTACTGGACCAACCTGGCCGGCCATGCGGTGACAGGCCGGCACCGGACCACCGTGCGGATTCCGACCACGCGCATATTCGACGACCGCGCGCTCTGCGAGATCATGACGCGGGTCGGGGCGGGAGGGAGACCCTGATGCACCGGCCGATGGACGAGCCCGCTGACGACGCGACCCTGTCGGGTACGCGGCCACACCCCGGCGAGGAGATACGGCACCGCCCCGCGGCCCTGCCGCCCCCCGGGGACATCCCCGACCCGGCCCGCGTCGACCCGGCGGTCCTCGGCGCCCTGCTGGACCGGCACGGCTGGCACCGCCGCGGCGGCGCGGCCGGACGCTACAGCCGGTGGACCCCGCCCGGGGCGGTGGCGCTCTCCGGCGGTACGAGCCTCCTCGTGCCCGACACCACGGCTTTTCCCGACAGCGAGGACCTGCTCGGTGAGGCCCTCACCGCGCTCGCCCGCAGCGCCGCCCCCTCCGCCCGCGACGTGCTGGTCTCCCTCGCCGTGCCCAGCGACGAGATCCGCTGGTGGCGCGATGTCCCAGACGTCGCGGCCGGGCCAGCGAGCGCCGCCGGCGCGGCCGGCTGGACCGGTGCGGAGCAGCTGCGCACCGCGGCCCGGCAGATCCTGCTCGCCGGGGCGCTGGCCGCCCGGGCCCGCAGCGGGTTCCACGGCGCGCGCCACCGCCGGCGGGCGCTCGCCGCGCTCGAAGGCATCCTCGTCGGCCCCGCGCCCGGCGGCCGCGAGCTCACCGCTTACCTGCCCGTCGAACCGGGCCGGGCCGTCGCCGTTCGGCTCTACCACGCCCTGCACGCCACCCGCGAGGCCATCGACTTCCAGCGTGCCACCGGCGGTATGGAGGCTTTCGACAGCGCCGTCGAGGCCGGGGTCAGCCGGGAGCTCACCGAGGCCGTCATCGCGCTGGTCCGAGGCTCGGAAGGGACCCGTATCGCCCTCGCCTGGGCGCCCGCCGCGGGCACCCCCGACGCCTGCCCCGCCCGTCCGGAACCGGTGGAGTTCTCACCGGGCGACCTGCCCGCGCTGCGCCTGGCGGGGGCCCGCTACCAGCAGGAGGAGCCCGCCGTCACGGTACGGATCACCGGGGCCGTCGTCCGGCTGCGCCGGTCGGGACCGCGCGGATCCGGGGTCGTACGACTGCGGGTGCTGGCGGGCGCCGAGGTCCCGCACGTACGGCTGGAGCTCGACGAGGAGGCGTACCGGATCGCCGGTCACGCCCATCTGGTCGGACTGCCGATCCGGGTGGAGGGGCGGCTGGAGAGCCGGGGCGGCTTCCGGCGGCTGACGCGTGCCTCACAGGTCGTGCCCGTGGAGGTCGACGAAGCGGAACGGGACCGGCTGATGAAGTCGCTCCAGGAGAACCTCGACTTCTTCGAGGAGGCGTGCACGGGCGAATAGCGGCGCAGGGGGTGCCACGGGAGAGCCCGGGGGGCGGCCGGAGCGAACCCTTTCGCGAGGGGGGCCGTCGGCTCGGTACGATTCCTCTTGCGCGCGCAGTGGAACAGCGTGTGCGCCCCCTTCAGTCAGGAGAGACCGGTGTCAGACGTCCGTGTGATCATCCAACGCGATTCCGAGCGGGAAGAGCGCGTGGTGACGACGGGCACTACGGCTGCCGAGCTCTTTCCCGGCGAGCGCACCGTCGTCGCCGCCCGGATCGCCGGCGAGCTGAAGGACCTCGCCCACCTCGTGGCCGACGGCGAGGTCGTCGAGCCCGTGGAGATCTCCTCCGAGGACGGCCTGAACATCCTCCGCCACTCGACCGCGCACGTCATGGCGCAAGCGGTGCAGGAGCTCTTCCCGGAGGCCAAGCTCGGCATCGGGCCGCCGGTCAAGGACGGCTTCTACTACGACTTCGACGTCGAGAAGCCGTTCACTCCCGAGGACCTCAAGGCCGTCGAGAAGAAGATGCAGGAGATCCAGAAGCGCGGACAGCGGTTCTCCCGCCGGGTCGTCACCGACGAGGCCGCCCGTGAGGAACTGGCCGCCGAGCCGTACAAGCTGGAGCTCATCGGCATCAAGGGTTCGGCCTCCTCCGACGACGGCGCGGATGTCGAGGTGGGCGGCGGCGAGCTGACCATCTACGACAACCTCGACCCGAAGACCGGCGAGCTGTGCTGGAAGGACCTCTGCCGTGGTCCGCACCTGCCGACCACCCGGAACATCCCGGCGTTCAAGCTGATGCGGAACGCCGCCGCTTACTGGCGGGGCAGCGAGAAGAACCCGATGCTGCAGCGCATCTACGGCACCGCGTGGCCCACCAAGGACGAGCTCAAGGCCCACCTGGAGTTCCTGGAGGAGGCCGCCAAGCGCGACCACCGCAAGCTCGGCAACGAGCTGGACCTGTTCTCCTTCCCCGACGAGATCGGCCCCGGCCTCGCCGTCTTCCACCCCAAGGGCGGCGTCATCCGCCGGGCCATGGAGGACTACTCGCGCAAGCGGCACGAGGAGGAGGGCTACGAGTTCGTCTACTCGCCGCACGCCACCAAGGGCAAGCTCTTCGAGAAGTCCGGCCACCTGGACTGGTACGCCGACGGCATGTACCCGCCCATGCAGCTCGACGACGGGGTGGACTACTACCTCAAGCCGATGAACTGCCCGATGCACAACCTGATCTTCGACGCGCGCGGCCGTTCGTACCGTGAGCTGCCGCTCCGCCTCTTCGAGTTCGGCACGGTGTACCGGTACGAGAAGTCCGGCGTGGTGCACGGCCTGACCCGCTCGCGCGGCTTCACGCAGGACGACGCACACATCTACTGCACCAGGGAGCAGATGGCGGAGGAGCTGGACAGGACGCTCACCTTCGTCCTGAACCTGCTGCGCGACTACGGCCTGACCGACTTCTACCTGGAGCTGTCCACCAAGGACCCGGAGAAGTTCGTCGGATCGGACGAGGCCTGGGAAGAGGCCACCGAGACGCTGCGTCAGGTCGCCGAGAAGCAGGGGCTGCCCCTGGTCCCGGACCCGGGCGGCGCTGCGTTCTACGGCCCGAAGATCTCGGTCCAGTGCAAGGACGCGATCGGCCGTACCTGGCAGATGTCGACCGTGCAGCTCGACTTCAACCTGCCGGAGCGCTTCGACCTGGAGTACACCGGCCCGGACGGCACCAAGCAGCGCCCGGTCATGATCCACCGCGCCCTGTTCGGTTCCATCGAGCGCTTCTTCGCGGTGCTCCTTGAGCACTACGCGGGTGCGTTCCCGGTGTGGCTGGCCCCGGTCCAGGCGGTCGGCATCCCGATCGGCGACGCGCACATCCCCTACCTCCAGGAGTTCGCCGCCAAGGCGAGGGCCAAGGGGCTGCGGGTCGAGGTGGACGCCTCCTCGGACCGGATGCAGAAGAAGATCCGCAATCAGCAGAAGGCCAAGGTTCCGTTCATGATCATTGCTGGTGACGAGGACATGGCCAACGGCGCCGTCTCCTTCCGTTACCGCGACGGATCGCAGGAGAACGGCATCCCCGTCGAGGACGCCATCGCCAAGATCCAGCGGGCCGTCGAGGACCGCGTCCAGGTCTGACCCGGTGGGCGAAGAGGCCCCCGGAGCGCTAGCCGCGCTCCGGGGGCCTCTTCTCGTCCTCCCGCGTGAACAGCTGCACCAGCCACGACGAGAACGAGCCCGTCACCGCCCCCAGCAGCGCCAGACCGCAGAACATCAGCCCCACCGCGACGACCCTGCCCCCCGGCGTGATCGGCGTCATGTCCCCGTACCCGACCGTGGTGAGCGTCTCGCAGGTCCACCACACCGAGTCGCCGAAGGTCCGGATCGTGGCGCCCGGGACGGTGTGCTCCTGGTGGTACACGGCGAGCGCGGCCGAGAATCCGAGCAGCAGCGCGGTCAGCCCGGAGTAGGCGATCACCCGGGCGTACAGGCCCAGCCGCGGCTGGGCCCTGCGCCGCTGGACCGCCGCGTAGACCTCGACCAGGCGCAGCGGCCGCAGCAGCGGGAGCAGCAGCACCAGGGTGTCCAGCCAGTGGTCGCGGAAGAAGCGCAGACCCTGGCGGCTGAGCCGGATCCGCACGGCGTAGTCCACCGCGAAGACCAGCCAGGTGGAGCAGACCAGGATCAGGGCGATGCCGCGCCAGGGCTGGGCGTCGTGGGGGGCGAGGACCCGGACCGCGTACCCGAGGAGGAAGAGGAACGACGCCAGGAAGAGCGGACCCTCCGTCCTCCGGTCCCAGCGAGTGAACCGGGAGGGAGTGGAATCCGCGGGCTGCTCGCTCATTTCCTCAGGATCGCCGTCCGCCGGCGGGCGCGGCCCCGGCGACACGCTCCGCAGGAGTGAAGCAATATGCTGATCGGCATGACGACTGAGCCGGAGCAGCAGATCGGAGTGGGAACGCCCGACGCGTTCCAGCGCCTGTGGACGCCTCATCGGATGGCATACATCCAGGGGGAGAACAAGCCGACCGGCCCGGAGGCCGGCGACGGCTGTCCGTTCTGTGCCATCCCGGCCAAGTCGGACGAGGACGGGCTCGTCGTGGCGCGCGGCGAGAAGGTCTATGCCGTGCTGAATCTGTACCCGTACAACGGTGGGCATCTGATGGTGGTGCCCTACCGGCATGTCGCCGACTACACGGAGCTGGACGGGCCGGAGACGCTGGAGCTCGCCGACTTCACCAAGCGGGCGATGACGGCGCTGCGGGCGGCCTCGGGAGCCCACGGTTTCAACATCGGGATGAACCAGGGAGCGGTGGCGGGCGCGGGTATCGCCGCCCATCTTCACCAGCACCTGGTGCCGCGCTGGGGTGGTGACACCAACTTCATGCCGGTGGTCGGTCATACGAAGGTGCTGCCGCAGCTGCTCGCCGACACGCGGAAGATGCTGGCCGACGCCTGGCCCGCGGGCCGGGCCGGGCGGTAGGCAGGAGCACAGGGCGCCCGGGATTCTCCCGGGCGCCTTTTCCGTACCCCGGCGCCGCGCCCCGGCTAAGCCTCGTACAGGTCGGCCTTCCGCGGCGTCGGGTCCTGCACCAGTCCGCTGAGGATCATCGAGCGGGTGTCGAAGCGCTCGGTGTCGACGCCGTTCTCGTTCAGGACACGCATCGCCGCGCTGTGCACGGCACGCAGGACGGGGGTGGCGGCGCGCATCGCGTCGTCCGCCATGAAGCGGTGACGCCACGGCTTCTCGGCCCAGGCGTGGCGCAGCCCGAACGGCTCCGGGAGGGTGATCTTGCCGCCCAGGTAGTCGAGGAGCGGCGGGTACCAGGTGAAGGGCGCGCGCAGCGCGAGCCGGACGACCTCCTCGGACTCGACCAGCGGAAGCGTGATCTTGCGGGTCTCCCAGAACCTGACGGTCTTGTTGACCGTCTTCTCCTTGGCTTTCGGCTTGCTCGTGAAGAGCGAGTGGACGGGGCCCAGGGCGTGCCCGGTGACCTCGATCCGCAGCGTTTCGTGGAGCACCGTGACAGTGATCATCATGGTGATCACCAACTGGCCGTCCCAGAGGGTGAACTGGACGCCCAGGTAGTGCCGGTCGCCGCTGCCGAACTGCTGATGGTTGCAGATCCGCTGTATCTCGTGCGGCTTGATCTGGAAGGTGGCGACGTCCTCGCCGGCCGGGCGGGTGACCTCGTCGGCGTTCTCGCCGACGGGCGAGACGATCCAGTGCGTGACCGAGGGGGTGGGGAACCCGCCGGTGTGCAGCGGTCCGCGTTCCAGCATCTTGAGCTGGTCGTGGATGACGCGTATCAGGTCCCAGCTGCGGAACTGGTGGAATTCCTTGCCGGGCTCCTTGGAGACGAGCTCCTCGGCGAGCTGCCAGCTGCCCCAGCGGGTGCCCATCCCGAGGATGCCCTTGGGGCCGGCGTAGAAGACCGCGTTGGACTGCTGTTCGGCCGCCAGCTTCTCCAGCCCCTGGCGGAGCGCCTCACGGGCGGTCTCGTTGGGGTTCTTCGGCACGGCCTCGGGGATCTTGGCGATGACACCCCCACCGGAGAGCAGCCCGTTCCAGCGGGCGCGCATGTCCTTGGCGGAGGCCTCGGCGATCCGCTTGGCGATCAGCCAGCCGATGACCGGGGCGACGACCATCGCGCGCAGATACAGCGCGAGGAATCCGGTGACCGGCAGCTTGACCAGGAAGACGAGCGCCACGATGCCGACGAGGGGGAGCAGGGCGTTGCCGAGGGCTCCGAGAGCCTTGTCCTTGGTCCCACTCAGGCCGTCGCGGAGGCGGAACACGAGGACCCACAGCAGCAGTCCGGGCAGGAACAGGAAGCCGAACAACGCGGTCACCAGCGTCAGCCTGGTGTCCCGCGCCTTGCGCAGCCGGGTCGCGGACAGGCAGTGCTCGACCACCGTCTGCGGCTCGGTGCCGAAGGACTGGATGAGCGCCTTGCGGGCGCCGCCCAGCATGCGTTCCTGGACGGCTCGGGAGTAGGCCTCACCGAGGCTGGGGGCGAAGTACTTGCTCTTGAAGAGCTTGGAACGGCCCTCCTCGACTTTGGACTTGTGCCACTCGCTGTTGGCCTTGAGGATGTCCGACACCGGGCTGTCGCGGTACGCGGCGGAGGCCAGGGCGTTCGTCGCCACCGCCTGTCCGGCCGACCCCTGGAGCGGGATCTGCGCTCCGGGAGAGAAATCGAATCCGTTGCTGGCCACTGTCGCCCCCACTCGCCACCGAGGAACTGCTCCTGCGGCTGTTTCCCAACTGCCGTGCCCGGCACACCTTCTGAGCTGGGGTCAAAGCGTATCGTCCGGATCGGAACCCCGCCTGCCTCTGTGGACAAAGGCAGGCGGATCCGTCAACTATGCGCCTTTTGCCATACTTTCCTGCTGTTCGCGGAGGCGCTCGGCGAGCTGCGGGGGCATCGGTTCGTGCCGGGCGTACGCCCGGTCGAAGCGGCCGGTGCCGTGCGACAGGGAACGCAGATCGATCGCGTACCGGTCGATCTCCAGCTCCGGGACCTCGGCCCGGACGAGCGTGCGGCCCGGCCCGGACTGCTCGGTGCCGACCACCCGGCCGCGCCGCCCCGACAGATCGCTCATCACCGGACCCACGTAGTCGTCGGGGACGAGAACCTGCACCTCGGAGACGGGTTCGAGGAGCTGGATACGGGTGTCGGCGGCCGCCTCACGCAGGGCCAGCGCGCCCGCCGCCTGGAACGCGGCGTCGGAGGAGTCCACCGAGTGCGCCTTCCCGTCCCGCAGAGTGATCCGTATGTCGACGAGGGGGTGGCCGGCCACGACGCCGCGGGCGGCCTGGGCGCGGATCCCCTTCTCCACGGACGGGATGAACTGGCGCGGCACCGCCCCGCCCACCACCTTGTCGACGAATTCGATCCCCGAACCGACCGGCAGCGGTTCCACGTCGATCTCGCAGATGGCGTACTGGCCGTGTCCGCCGGACTGTTTGACGTGCCGCCCGCGTCCGGTCGACTGCCCGGCGAACGTCTCGCGCAGCGCCACCCGGTACGGAACCGCGTCGACCTGCACCCCGTACCGGGTCCGCAGCCGGTCGAGCGCCACGTCCAGATGCGCCTCGCCGAGGCACCAGAGCACCACCTGATGGGTGTCCTGGTTCTGTTCGAGACGCATGGTCGGGTCCTCGGCGACGAGCCGCGCGAGCCCCTGGGAGAGCTTGTCCTCGTCCGCCTTGCTGTGCGCCTCGATGGCGAGCGGCAACAGCGGGTCCGGCATGGCCCACGGCTCCATCAGCAGCGGGTCGTCCGGAGCCGAGAGGGTGTCACCGGTCTCGGCGCCGCCCAACTTGGCGACGCAGGCCAGGTCCCCGGCGATGCAGCTGGTCAGGGCGCGCTGCTGCTTCCCGAACGGGGCGGACAGCGCGCCGACGCGGACCTCCGTCTCATGGAGGGCGCCGGATCCCGGTCCGTGGCCGTTCGGGCCGTGGCCGAGGACATGGACGGCCTCGTCGGGACGCAGGGTGCCGGAGAACACGCGGACGAGCGAGACGCGCCCGACGTACGGGTCCGAGGCGGTCTTGACCACCTCGGCGACCAGCGGGCCCGCCGGGTCGCAGGACGGAGCGGGACGGGGGGCGCCCTGCGGGGTGGTGACATCGGGCAGCGGATGCTCCAGCGGGGTCGGGAAGCCGCCGGTGATCAGGTCCAGGAGTTCGACGGTGCCGATGCCCTGGCGGGCGCCATCGACTGCGGGCGCCGCCGTGAGCACGGGGTGGAAGGTGCCGCGGGCGACGGCGTGCTCCAGGTCGTCGACGAGGGTCGTGACGTCGATGTCCTCGCCGCCGAGATAGCGATCCATCAGTGTCTCGTCCTCGCTCTCGGCGATGATCCCTTCGATCAGCCGGTTGCGGGCGTCCCGGAGCGGTGCGTGCTGGTCGTCGGCGGGCGGCGTCTCCTTCCGCTCGCCGGACGAGTAGTCGAGGACCCGCTGCGTGAGCAGCCCGGTGAGCCCGGTCAGCGGGGCGTGCCCGTCCGGGCTCTCGGGGCCGAGCACGGGCAGGTAGAGCGGCAGTACCGCGTCCGGGTCGTCACCCCCGAAGATCTCGCCGCAGACACGGGTCATCTCGTCGAACGAGGTGCGTGCGGTGTCGAGGTGGGTGACGACGATGGCGCGCGGCATGCCGACGGCCGCGCACTCCTCCCACACGGCGCGGGTGGTGCCCGCGACGGCGTCGGCCTCCTGGGCGGCCGAGACGACGAAAAGGGCCGCGTCCGCTGCCCGCAGACCGGCCCTGAGTTCCCCGACGAAATCGGCGTATCCGGGGGTGTCCAAGAGATTGATCTTGTATCCGCCCCATTCGACGGGGACGAGGGAGAGCTGTACCGAACGTTGCTGGCGGTGCTCGATCTCGTCGTAGTCGGAGACCGTTCCGCCGTCCTCGACCCGGCCTGCCCGGTTGACCGCTCCGGCGGTCAGCGCGAGGGCCTCGACGAGGGTGGTCTTGCCCGATCCGCTGTGGCCGACCAGCACCACGTTCCGGAGGGAAGAGGGCCGGTCGGCCGTCGCTGCTCTGCCGGCGGCCCCGGTGTGTGCGTGTGCCTTGTCGCCCATGATGTGCCTCCCGGTGGTGTGCGCTGTGCGGGGAGATTGGCTGGCGCGGTGAGGGGAGAAATACGGGCGCGGGCACGTGGAGCCGCCGCGGCGGCTGCGGCGACGCCCGCGGTAATTCGAGCTTTCCACTCAGGTCAGGCTGCGTCCATACGTCGGACGCCGACGCCCGGGGACCGATGCCCCGACAGTGGACCGCCGCACTGGTGACTACGATGGGCCAGCCGGTGGCCGAAGGGGCCGCGCGGCCCACCGACCCTCGGGAAGGCCATGCTGAACAAGTACGCGCGTGCATTTTTCACGCGTGTCCTCACACCGTTCGCCGCACTGCTGCTCCGTCTCGGCGTGAGCCCTGACGCGGTCACGCTCATCGGTACCGCCGGAGTGATGGCAGGTGCGCTGGTCTTCTTCCCCATGGGGGAGTTCTTCTGGGGCACGATCGTCATCACGGTCTTCGTCTTCTCCGACCTCGTCGACGGCAACATGGCCCGGCAGGCCGGTATCTCCAGCCGCTGGGGCGCATTCCTGGACTCGACGTTGGACCGAGTCGCCGACGGCGCCATCTTCGGCGGGTTCGCGCTCTGGTACGCGGGCAACGGCGACGACAACGTGCTCTGCGCGGTGGCGATCTTCTGCCTGGCCAGCGGCCAGGTGGTCTCGTACACCAAGGCCCGCGGCGAGTCGATCGGCCTGCCGGTCGCGGTCAACGGCCTGGTGGAACGCGCCGAACGGCTGGTGATCTCACTGGTGGCCGCCGGGCTCGCCGGGCTCCACAAATTCGGAGTGCCCGGCATCGACGTCCTGCTGCCGATCGCGCTGTGGATCGTCGCCGCGGGCAGCCTGGTGACGCTCGTGCAGCGGGTGGTGACCGTGCGCCGCGAGTCCGCCGAGGCCGACGCGGCCGCTGCCGCGGCCGACCGGGGGAGCGGGGCCGCGCAGTGACCGGCGACAGCGGGAAGCCGGGGACCGGGCTGAGGGACCGGCTGACCGACGGGCTGTACGGACTCGGCTGGGGCGCGGTCAAGAAGCTCCCCGAGCCCGCTGCCCGGGCCCTGTTCCGCACCCTCGCCGACCAGGTGTGGAAGCGGCGGGGCAAGAGCGTGCTGCGGCTGGAGTCGAACCTGGCGAGGGTGGTGCCGGACGCGAGCCCGGCCCGGCTCGCCGAGCTGTCGAAGGCCGGGATGCGCTCGTACATGCGCTACTGGATGGAGTCGTTCCGCCTGCCCACCTGGAGTCCGGAGCGGATCAAGGCAGGCATAGACGTCACGGACGTCCACCGGCTGACCGACGGTCTCGACTCCGGGCGCGGCGTGCTCCTCGCCCTGCCGCACCTGGGGAACTGGGACCTGGCCGGGGCGTGGGTCACCACCGACCTGAAGGTGCCGTTCACCACGGTCGCCGAGCGGCTCAGGCCCGAGTCGCTGTACGACCGGTTCGTCGCCTACCGCGAGGGGCTCGGCATGGAGGTCCTGCCGCACACCGGCGGGTCCGCCTTCGGCACCCTGGCGCGGCGGCTGCGGGACGGCGGACTCGTCTGTCTCGTCGCCGACCGTGACCTCTCCGCCTCCGGTGTGGAGGTGACGTTCTTCGGCGGCACGGCGCGGATGCCCGCTGGACCCGCGCTGCTCGCGCAGCAGACCGGCGCGCTGCTGCTGCCCGTCACGCTCTGGTACGACGGGACGTCCGTGATGAAGGCGCGGATCCATCCGGCCGTCGAGGTACCCCCGTCGGGCACCCGCGCCGAGAAGACGTCGGTGATGACGCAGGCGCTGGCCGATGCCTTCGCCACCGGAATCGCCGAGCACCCGGAGGACTGGCACATGCTGCAGCGTCTCTGGCTCGCCGACCTCGAACCCCGTGGGGAGCAGCCGTGAAGATCGGCATCGTCTGTCCGTACTCCTGGGACGTGCCGGGCGGCGTGCAGTTCCACATCAGGGACCTGGCCGAGCACCTGATCCGGCTCGGACACCAGGTGTCGGTACTGGCCCCCGCCGACGACGAGACGCCGCTGCCGCCGTACGTGGTCTCCGCGGGCCGGGCCGTGCCCGTCCCGTACAACGGCTCGGTGGCCCGGCTGAACTTCGGCTTCCTGTCCGCCGCGCGGGTGCGCCGCTGGCTGCACGACGGCACGTTCGACGTGATCCACATCCATGAGCCGACCTCGCCGTCGCTGGGGCTGCTCGCCTGCTGGGCCGCGCAGGGACCGATCGTCGCCACGTTCCACACCTCCAACCCGCGCTCCCGGGCGATGATCGCCGCGTACCCGATCCTGCAGCCCGCGCTGGAGAAGATCAGCGCGCGCATCGCGGTGAGCGAGTACGCGCGCCGGACCCTGGTCGAGCACCTGGGCGGCGACGCGGTCGTCATCCCGAACGGGGTCGACGTGGGCTTCTTCGACAGGGCCGAGCCCAAGGCCGAGTGGCAGGGCGGGACGATCGGTTTCATAGGGCGTATCGACGAGCCCCGGAAGGGTCTGCCGGTCCTGATGAGGGCCCTGCCCGCGATCCTTGCCGCCCGCCCCGGGACCAGGCTGCTGGTGGCCGGGCGCGGCGACGAGGAGGAGGCGGTCGCCTCGTTGCCCGCGGAGATGCGCGAGCGCGTCGAATTCCTCGGGATGGTGAGCGACGAGGACAAGGCGCGACTGCTGCGCAGCGTCGACGTGTACGTGGCCCCCAACACCGGCGGCGAGAGTTTCGGGATCATCCTGGTCGAGGCGCTGTCGGCGGGCGCGCCGGTCCTGGCCAGCGATCTGGACGCGTTCACCCAGGTGCTGGACCTCGGCTCGGCGGGGGAACTGTTCGCCAACGAGGACGCGGACGCGCTCGCGGCGGCGGCCGTCCGGTTGCTGGGCGACCCGGAGCGGCGTGCGGAGCTGCGCGAGCGGGGCCGTGCGCATGTGCGGCGGTTCGACTGGTCGACGGTCGGGGCGGACATCCTCGCGGTCTACGAGACGGTGACGGACGGAGCCGCCTCGGTGGCGGCGGACGAGCGCACGGGGCTGCGGGCCCGGTTCGGGCTGGCCCGCGACTGACGAGGGGCCCGGGCGCAGGCCCGCGCGGGCGGTGCGGTCCCCGACCGGGCTGCGGTCGGGACCGGGCCGGGGGGACAGGCCGTGACGCCCGCGACGGTAGCCTTGCGGTCCGTGACCGAAACCCTCATCTGGATCGTCGTCGCGCTCGTCGCGATCGGCCTGTACCTCAGCTGGACCGCCGGACGGCTGGACCGGCTGCACACCCGCATCGACGCCGCCCGCGCCGCCCTCGACGCACAGCTGCTGCGCCGCGCCTCGGTCACCCAGGAACTGGCCACGTCCGGGGTTCTCGACCCGGCCGCGTCCATCGTGCTGTACGAGGCCGCACACGCCGCCCGGCAGTCCGAGGAGGAGCACCGGGAGGTCGCCGAGAGCGAGCTCAGCACCGCGCTGCGAGCCGTCTTCGGTGAAACGGCGCAGGTGGAGGCGGTGAAGGAGGTTCCGGGCGGCGAGGAGGCGGCAACCGAACTGGCCGCGGCCGTGCGCCGCGTCCCGATGGCGCGACGGTTCCACAACGACGCGGTGCGTGCGGCGCGGGCGCTGCGCCGACACCGCACGGTGCGCCTGTTCCGGCTGGCCGGACACGCGCCGTTCCCGCTGGCCTTCGAGATGGACGACGAGCCGCCGGTCGCCCTGGCCGACCGCCCGGTCAGCTGACCCGCCCCGCACACGACGGTCTCGCGCCCGCTGAGGCCGCTCCGCGCGCCCCGCGGCGGGTGCACCACGTCCCGTACCGGGCTCCGTCGTCCGGGTTCCGTGCCCGGGCGGCGGCCCGGGCCATACGCAGCCGTACGCGGCCAAAACGATCCACCGGCCTCTCATTGGCCCTTGCAGTGGACTGGTCCCGGGGAGTTTGCTCTGACTGCGTCAACCAGCACTTCCAGCATCTCTTTTCACCGAGTGAGGTCGATCCGTGTCCACGCTTCCCAGCACCCCGCAGTCCGCTGACTCCCCGGCCACCGGCACCGCCCGAGTCAAGCGCGGCATGGCCGAGCAGCTCAAGGGCGGCGTGATCATGGATGTCGTCAACGCCGAGCAGGCGAAGATCGCCGAGGACGCGGGCGCCGTGGCCGTCATGGCCCTGGAGCGGGTGCCCGCCGACATCCGCAAGGACGGCGGCGTGGCCCGGATGTCCGACCCGAACATGATCGAAGAGATCATCGAGGCCGTCTCCATCCCGGTGATGGCGAAGTCCCGCATCGGCCACTTCGTCGAGGCCCAGGTGCTGCAGTCGCTCGGCGTCGACTACATCGACGAGTCCGAGGTGCTCACCCCGGCCGACGAGGTCAACCACAGCGACAAGTTCGCCTTCACCACGCCGTTCGTCTGCGGTGCCACCAACCTGGGCGAGGCGCTGCGCCGGATCGCCGAGGGCGCGGCCATGATCCGCTCGAAGGGCGAGGCCGGCACCGGCAACGTCGTCGAGGCGGTCCGCCACCTGCGCCAGATCAAGAACGAGATCGCCCGTCTGCGCGGCTACGACAACAACGAGCTGTACGCCGCCGCCAAGGAGCTCCGCGCCCCGTACGAGCTGGTCAAGGAGGTCGCCGAGCTCGGCAAGCTGCCCGTGGTGCTGTTCTCCGCGGGTGGCGTCGCCACGCCGGCCGACGCCGCGCTGATGCGCCAGCTCGGCGCCGAGGGCGTCTTCGTCGGCTCCGGCATCTTCAAGTCCGGCGACCCGGCCAAGCGTGCCGCCGCCATCGTGAAGGCGACCACCTTCTACGACGACCCGAAGATCATCGCGGACGCCTCCCGCAACCTGGGCGAGGCCATGGTCGGCATCAACTGCGACACGCTGCCCGAGACCGAGCGCTACGCCAACCGCGGCTGGTAGTCACTGATGAGCGACACCCCTGTGATCGGAGTCCTGGCTCTCCAGGGCGACGTACGGGAGCACCTGATCGCCCTGGCCTCGGCTGACGCCCTGGCCAGGCCGGTCCGGCGCCCCGAGGAGCTCGCCGAGGTCGACGGTCTGGTCATCCCCGGCGGTGAGTCCACCACCATGTCCAAGCTGGCCACCCTGTTCGGCATGCTCGAACCGCTCCGCGAGCGGGTGCGGGCCGGCATGCCGGTCTACGGCACCTGCGCCGGAATGATCCTGCTGGCCGACAAGATCCTCGACCCGCGTTCGGGCCAGGAGACCGTCGGCGGCATCGACATGATCGTGCGCCGCAACGCCTTCGGACGGCAGAACGAGTCCTTCGAGGCGGCCGTCGAGGTCGCCGGGATCGACGGCGGCCCGGTCGAGGGCGTCTTCATCCGCGCCCCCTGGGTGGAGTCGGTCGGGGCGCAGGCCCAGGTCGTCGCCGAGCACGGCGGGCACATCGTGGCGGTGCGTCAGGGGAACGCCCTGGCGACGTCATTCCACCCGGAACTGACCGGGGACCACCGGGTCCACGCGCTCTTCGTCGACATGGTGCGCGCAATCGGCTGACTCGATCCCGGTAGGATCTCTCGGGTTCGTTAAGAAATTGGTGACGCGAAGGAGACAGGCAGATGTCCGGCCACTCTAAATGGGCTACGACGAAGCACAAGAAGGCCGTGATTGACGCCAAGCGCGGCAAGCTCTTCGCGAAGCTGATCAAGAACATCGAGGTCGCGGCCCGCACCGGCGGAGTCGACATCGAGGGCAATCCGACCCTCGTCGACGCGATCCAGAAGGCGAAGAAGAGCTCCGTCCCGAACAAGAACATCGACTCCGCGGTCAAGCGCGGTGGCGGTCTCGAAGCGGGCGGCGTCGATTACCAGACGATCATGTACGAGGGTTACGGCCCGAACGGTGTCGCGGTGCTCATCGAGTGCCTCACCGACAACCGCAACCGTGCCGCCTCCGACGTGCGTGTCGCGATGACCCGTAACGGCGGCTCGATGGCCGACCCGGGTTCGGTCTCGTACCTCTTCAATCGCAAGGGCGTCGTGATCGTCCCCAAGGGCGAGCTGTCCGAGGACGACGTCCTCGGCGCGGTCCTCGACGCGGGAGCCGAGGAGGTCAACGACCTCGGCGAGTCCTACGAGGTCGTGAGCGAGGCCACCGACATGGTCGCGGTCCGTACCGCGCTCCAGGAGGCCGGCATCGACTACGACTCGGCCGAGGCCAACTTCCTGCCCACCATGCAGGTCGAACTGGACGAAGAGGGCGCGCGCAAGATCTTCAAGCTGATCGACGCGCTGGAGGACAGCGACGACGTGCAGAACGTCTTCGCCAACTTCGACGTCTCGGACGAGGTCATGGAGAAGGTCGACGCCTGAGGCGTACTCGGCACAGCCGCTCTGCACGGGCCGACGGGGACACACCCCCCGTCGGCCCGTCGCATTGTCAGTGCGAGCCGATAGCCTGCGGGAACAGTTGACCGATCGGCAGAGGGGGCGCTTCATGCGGGTACTGGGCGTGGACCCGGGGCTCACCCGGTGCGGCGTCGGCGTCGTCGAGGGCGCCGCGGGCCGTCCGCTGACCATGCTCGGGGTCGGCGTCGTCCGCACCCCGGCCGACGCCGAGCTCGGCCACCGGCTGGTCGCCATCGAGCGCGGCATCGAGGAGTGGCTCGACGAGCACCGCCCCGAATTCGTCGCCGTGGAGCGGGTGTTCAGCCAGCACAACGTGCGTACGGTGATGGGGACCGCCCAGGCGAGCGCGGTCGCCATGCTCTGTGCGTCCCGCCGCGGCATCCCCGTGGCCCTGCACACCCCCAGCGAGGTCAAGGCCGCCGTCACCGGCAGTGGCCGCGCCGACAAGGCACAGGTCGGAGCGATGGTCACCCGGCTGCTGCGGCTCGACGCCCCGCCGAAACCCGCCGACGCCGCCGATGCCCTGGCGCTCGCCATCTGCCACATCTGGCGGGCCCCGGCCGTCAACCGCCTCCAGCAGGCGCACGCGGCGGCCGCCGCCCGCGTCCCGCGCGTTCCCCGTACGCCCGCAGTTCCCGTCCGGAAGGTCCCCCGATGATCGCCTTCGTCAGCGGCCCCGTCGCCGCACTCGCCCCGACCACGGCCGTGATCGAGGTCGGCGGCATCGGCATGGCCGTCCAGTGCAGCCCGCACACCCTCGCCGACCTGCGGATCGGTCAGGAGGCCAGGCTGGCCACCTCTCTCGTCGTACGCGAGGACTCGCTCACCCTGTACGGCTTCGCCGACGACGACCAGCGGCAGGTCTTCGAGCTGCTCCAGACCGCGAGCGGCGTCGGCCCGCGGCTCGCCCAGGCGATGCTCGCCGTGCACAGCCCGGACGCCCTGCGCGTCGCCGTCTCCACCGGCGACGAGAAGGCGCTCACCGCCGTCCCCGGCATCGGCAAGAAGGGCGCGCAGAAACTCCTCCTCGAACTGAAGGGCAGGCTCGGCGAGCCCGTCGGCGCCCACATCGGCCGGCAGGGCATCGGCACCGCCGTCACCTCCTCCTGGCGCGACCAGCTGCAGGCCGCCCTGATCGGGCTGGGGTACGCGACCCGTGAGGCCGACGAGGCGGTCACCGCCGTCGCACCCCAGGCCGAGGCCGCGCTCGCGGAGGGTGCCCAGCCGCCCGTACCGCAGCTGCTGCGTGCCGCGCTGCAGACCCTCAACCGTGCACGCTGACCGCAGACCGGCCGGACGCGACACGCCCGACGCACGGGCACCGCACGGCCCGTCACCGAAACACCCGAGGCGGGATTGACCGAATGAACTGGGACGAGACCGGACCCGACACCGGCGAGCGGCTCGACGAGCGGCTCGTCGACGCCGGCGCGGACGGGGAGGACACCGCGGTCGAAGCCGCCCTGCGCCCCAAGGACCTGGACGAGTTCGTCGGTCAGGAGAGGGTGCGCGAGCAGCTCGACCTGGTCCTGAAGGCGGCCCGCGCCCGCGGCGCCACCGCCGACCACGTCCTGCTCTCCGGCGCTCCCGGCCTCGGCAAGACCACCCTTTCCATGATCATCGCCGCCGAGATGGGCGCACCGATCCGGATCACCTCGGGCCCCGCCATCCAGCACGCGGGCGATCTCGCCGCGATCCTCTCCTCCCTCCAGGAGGGCGAGGTCCTCTTCCTCGACGAGATCCACCGCATGTCACGGCCGGCCGAGGAGATGCTCTACATGGCGATGGAGGACTTCCGGGTCGACGTCATCGTCGGCAAGGGCCCCGGCGCCACCGCCATCCCGCTGGAGCTGCCGCCCTTCACCCTGGTCGGCGCCACCACCCGGGCCGGACTCCTGCCGCCCCCGCTGCGCGACCGCTTCGGCTTCACCGGTCACATGGAGTTCTACGCCCCCGCCGAACTGGAACGGGTCATCCACCGCTCCGCCCGCCTCCTCGACGTCGCGATAGACGCCGACGGCGCCGCCGAGATCGCCGGCCGCTCCCGCGGCACGCCGCGCATCGCCAACCGGCTGCTGCGCCGCGTCCGCGACTACGCCCAGGTCAAGACGGACGGCCGGGTCGACCGCTCCGTGGCCTCCGCCGCCCTCGCGGTGTACGAGGTCGACGCGCGCGGGCTCGACCGGCTGGACCGGGCGGTACTCGGTGCCCTGCTGAAACTCTTCGGCGGCGGCCCCGTCGGCCTGTCCACCCTCGCGGTGGCGGTGGGGGAGGAGCGCGAGACGGTCGAGGAGGTCGCGGAGCCCTTCCTGGTACGGGAAGGGCTGCTGGCCAGGACGCCCAGGGGGCGGGTCGCCACTCCGGCGGCCTGGGCCCACCTCGGTCTCGTTCCGCCCCGGCAAGGCGGAATAGGACAACAGGGTCTCTTCGGGGCGTGATGCGTCACAGGTTCGCCCCCACAGGAACCAGGGTGCGATGCTGGGCGTTGTTCCATCGATGCGGACTCGCTTAGACTCCGCCGATGCCGCCTGTACAGGGCGGTGTACCCACCCCCGTAGATCAGGCCGCATTCCACCGCGGTCGTGCGAAGGAAACCCGTCCCGTGAATCCCGTGACTCTCCTCCCCTTCATCGTGCTTATCGGGGCCATGTTCCTGATGACCCGGTCCGCCAAGAAGAAGCAGGCTGCCGCCTCGCAGATGCGCAACGAGATGCAGGCCGGCACCGGCGTCCGCACGATCGGAGGCATGTACGCCACCGTCAAGGAGCTTCACGACGACTCGGTTGTCCTTGAGGTCGCGCCCGGCGTCCACGCCATCTATGCCAAGAACGCCATCGGCGCCGTCCTCTCCGACGAGGAGTACAACCGCATCGTCCACGGTGACGGCGACGACGACGACATCGACGGCGCGGTCGTGCCGGACGACGCCTCCTCGCTGACCGAGCCGGTCGAATCCGACGCGGACTCCTCGGACGATGCCAAGATCGACCTGGGCAAGAAGGCCGAGGCCGACGAGGCCGAGCCGAAGGACGCCAAGGCCGACGAGAAGTCCGAGGGCAAGGCCGACGGCGAGGCCGACGCGAAGTAGCTCACGTCCCGGGGATGCCGATTCCATCGGCGTCCGGCATCCCCAGGACCGTGCGATCTTCTGCGGGGGCAGGTCCCCACAACACTTCGTGGCCGCTCGGGCGCGTACCCGGCGCGGGGCGGTTGGACAGGGAGAAACGAGAAGGTGGCAGCACCGAAGAAGGGCCGAGGGCCGTCCGGCGGTCAGGGCAGGCCGGGGCGTGCCCTGGCTCTGATCCTGATCGCCATGGTCGCGCTCACCGGCGGGATGTTCCTGTCCGGTCACACCACGCCTCGGCTGGGTATCGACCTGGCGGGCGGCACGTCGATCACGCTCAAGGCGCAGCCCCAGCCGGGCAAGCCGGACGCGATCAACCAGACCAACATGGACACCGCGGTCAGCATCATCGAACGCCGTGTCAATGGTCTGGGTGTCTCCGAGGCCGAGGTCCAGACCCAGGGCCGGGACAACATCATCGTCAACATCCCCAAGGGGACGAACTCGAAGCAGGCACGGGAACAGGTCGGCACGACCGCCCAGCTCTACTTCAGGCCCGTGCTCGCCGTCACCGAGGGGAAGGCGACACCGGCCGGCACGGCCACCCCCTCGGCCTCCGGTTCCACGAAGCCGAGCGCGTCGCCGAGCACGAAGGAGACGGCCTCCGGCTCGTCCCCCACTCCCAAGGCGAGCGCCACCACCCAGGGCCGCGCGGTCACCGGCGCCCTGACGAAGGACACCTCGCCCAGCCCGAGCACCTCCGGCACGCCGAAGGCGGCGGCGACCCCGTCGGCCTCGGTCGACCCGGCCACCGCCGCGCTGCAGCAGAAGTTCGCCGCGCTCGACTGCTCCACCAAGACCGGCCGCGCGAAGGCCGGCGCCAACGCGAAGCCCACCGACACCACGATCGCGTGCAGCTCCGAGGGTGACGCCAAGTACGTCCTCGGCCCGGCCGAGGTCTCCGGTACGGACGTGGACAGCGCCAAGGCCACGATCGACCAGCAGCGCGGCATGTGGATCGTCCAGATGGACTTCACGGACAAGGGTTCGAAGAAGTTCCAGGCCATCACCTCCAAGCTGTCCACGCAGCAGTCGCCGATGAACCAGTTCGCCATCGCGCTCGACGGCGAGGTCGTCTCCGCGCCCCAGGTGAACCAGACGCTCAGCGGCAGCGCCGAGATCTCGGGCAGCTTCACCCAGCAGTCCGCCCAGGACCTGGCGAACGTGCTGTCCTACGGTGCGCTCCCGCTGTCCTTCCACGAGGACACGGTCACCACCGTCACCGCCGCACTCGGCGGCGAGCAGCTCCAGGCGGGCCTGATCGCCGGCGCCATCGGCCTGGCCCTGGTCGTCATCTACCTGGTCGCCTACTACCGCGGTCTCGCGATCATCGCGCTCCTCTCGCTGCTGACCTCGGGCATCCTGACCTACACGCTCATGGCGCTGCTCGGCCCGGCCATCGGCTTCGCGCTGAACCTCCCCGCGGTCTGTGGTGCCATCGTCGCCATCGGTATCACCGCGGACTCGTTCATCGTGTACTTCGAACGCATCCGGGACGAGATCCGTGACGGCCGCACCCTGCGTCCGGCCGTCGAGCGTGCCTGGCCGCGTGCCCGGCGCACCATCCTGGTCTCCGACTTCGTGTCGTTCCTCGCCGCCGCGGTGCTCTTCATCGTCACCGTCGGCAAGGTGCAGGGCTTCGCGTTCACGCTGGGCCTCACCACCCTGCTCGACGTGGTCGTCGTGTTCCTCTTCACCAAGCCCGTGATGACGCTCATGGCCCGTACGAAGTTCTTCTCCAGCGGCAACCCGTGGTCCGGCCTGGACCCGAAGCGGCTCGGCGCCAAGCCGCCGCTGCGCCGCTCGCGCCGTGTCAACGCCCCCACCGACCCGAAGGAGGCGTGAGATGTCGCGACTCGGCAGTCTCGGCGCCCGGCTGTACCGCGGCGATGTCGGTTACGACTTCATCGGCAAGCGCAAGATCTGGTACGGCGTCTCGATCCTGATCACCATCACGGCCATCGTGGCCCTGGCGGTGGGCGGCCTGAACATGGGCATCGAGTTCAAGGGCGGCGCGGTCTTCACCACCCCGTCCACCAGCGCCTCGGTCGCCCAGGCGGAGGAGTCCGCAGTCGCGGCCTCCGGCCACCAGGCGATCGTCCAGAAGCTCGGCAAGGGCGGTCTGCGCATTCAGATCACCGAAGTCGACCTGGCGAAGTCCGATGCGATCAAGGCGGAGCTCGCCAAGGACCTCAAGGTCCCCGAGGAGCAGATCAACGCCGACCTGGTCGGCCCCAGCTGGGGTGAGCAGATCGCCAACAAGGCCTGGACCGGCCTCGGCGTCTTCATGGTCCTCGTGGTGATCTACCTGGCCATCGCCTTCGAGTGGCGCATGGCGATCGCGGCGCTGGTCGCGCTGATCCACGACATCACCATCACCGTCGGGATCTACGCCCTGGTCGGCTTCGAGGTCACCCCGGGCACCGTGATCGGTCTGCTGACCATCCTCGGTTACTCCCTGTACGACACGGTCGTCGTCTTCGACAGCCTCAAGGAGGGCACGAAGGGGATCACCAAGCAGACCCGCTGGACGTACAGCGAGATCGCCAACCGCTCGATCAACGGCACGCTGGTCCGTTCCATCAACACCACCGTGGTGGCGCTGCTGCCGGTCGCCGGTCTGCTGTTCATCGGTGGCGGCGTCCTCGGCGCCGGCATGCTGAACGACATCTCGCTGTCGCTCTTCGTCGGCCTCGCGGCCGGTGCGTACTCCTCGATCTTCATCGCCACTCCGCTGGTCGCCGACCTCAAGGAGCGCGAGCCGCAGATGAAGGCCCTGCGGAAGCGGATCCTCGCCAAGCGAGCGGCGGCCGCCGCCAAGGGCGAGTCCGCGGAGGACGAGCAGTCGTACGACGACACCGACGACAACGGCGAGGAGGCGGCGCCCGCCGCCGCCGTCGTCGGCCAGCGCCAGCAGCCTCCCAGGGGCCACGGCCGGACCTCGGGGAAGCGTCGATGACCAGCACCACCGAGAGCACCAGGGAACTGCTGCTCAGCCGGATCCGTGACGTGGCGGACTACCCGAAGCCGGGCGTGATGTTCAAGGACATCACGCCGCTGCTCGCGGACCCGGTGGCGTTCACGGCGCTCACCGACGTCCTCGCGGAGTTGTGCGTCCGGCACGGCGCCACCAAGGTCGTCGGCCTGGAGGCACGCGGCTTCATCCTGGCCGCGCCGGTCGCGGTCCGGGCCGGGCTCGGCTTCGTACCGGTCCGCAAGGCCGGGAAGCTGCCCGGAGCCACGCTCAGCCAGGCGTACGAGCTGGAGTACGGCACCGCGGAGATCGAGATCCACGCCGAGGACCTCACCGCCGACGACCGGATCATGGTCATCGACGACGTGCTCGCCACCGGTGGCACCGCCGAGGCCTCGCTGGAGCTGATCCGGCGGGCCGGTGCCCGGGTCGCGGGCGTCGCGGTCCTCATGGAGCTCGGTTTCCTCGCGGGCCGGGCGAGGCTCGAGCAGGGCCTCGAAGGGGCCCCGCTGGAGGCCCTGATCACGGTCTGAGCAGGGGCCGCGCGGTTTCGGACCGTATGCGGACGGCACCCTTCGTACACAGGACGGGCACTCGGGAACACCCGGGTGCCCGTCCGCGTTGTGAGGGTCCCGAGGTCCCCGGGGGAGGTCTGGCCGCAGGGTCGATACGATGGCCTTTCCGGGTGTCCGGATCCGCACGAGGAGCGCTCTTGCCAGACGAGGCCCAGCCAGTCGCCGCCCCGCAGCCCGACAAGCCCGCGGCGGCCCCAGCCACGCCCGAGAAGAAGCAGCCCGCGGAGAAGGGGATGCCCAAGCCCCCGGCGCCCGAACCTGCGGACACCGTGTCGCGGACGCCCCCCCGAGCGAACGGCCCCGCCCCGGCCTCCCCGCCGCCGACCGCCCCGAAGCCCCCGGCCAAGCCCGCCGCCAAGCCCGTGGTACCGGTCGGCCCGGTGTCCCGCTCCAGCGGCTCCTCCAACCGGGTGCGGGCCAGGCTCGCGCGGCTCGGTGTGCAGCGCTCCAGCCCGTACAACCCGGTCCTCGAACCGCTGCTGCGAGCGGTCCGCAGCAACGACCCCAAGATCGAGACCTCCACGCTGCGCCAGATCGAGCGCGCCTACCAGGTCGCCGAGCGCTGGCACCGCGGCCAGAAGCGCAAGAGCGGCGACCCGTACATCACGCACCCGCTCGCCGTCACGACGATCCTGGCCGAGCTCGGCATGGACCCGGCGACCCTGATGGCCGGCCTCCTGCACGACACGGTCGAGGACACCGAGTACGGCCTGGACACCCTGCGCCGCGACTTCGGCGACCAGGTCGCGCTGCTGGTCGACGGCGTCACCAAGCTCGACAAGGTCAAGTTCGGCGAGGCCGCGCAGGCTGAGACCGTACGCAAGATGGTCGTCGCCATGGCCAAGGACCCCCGGGTCCTCGTCATCAAGCTCGCCGACCGGCTGCACAACATGCGCACCATGCGCTATCTCAAGCGGGAGAAGCAGGAGAAGAAGGCCCGCGAGACGCTCGAGATCTACGCGCCCCTGGCCCACCGCCTGGGCATGAACACCATCAAGTGGGAGCTGGAGGACCTCGCGTTCGCGATCCTCTACCCCAAGATGTACGACGAGATCGTCCGCCTCGTCGCCGAGCGCGCCCCCAAGCGCGACGAGTACCTCGCCATAGTGACCGACGAGGTCCAGTCCGACCTGCGTGCCGCCCGGATCAAGGCCACCGTCACCGGACGGCCGAAGCACTACTACAGCGTCTACCAGAAGATGATCGTGCGAGGCCGGGACTTCGCCGAGATCTACGACCTGGTGGGCATCCGCGTACTGGTCGACACGGTCCGTGACTGCTACGCGGCCCTCGGCACGGTGCACGCGCGATGGAATCCGGTACCCGGCCGGTTCAAGGACTACATCGCGATGCCCAAGTTCAACATGTACCAGTCGCTGCACACCACGGTGATCGGTCCCAGCGGCAAGCCCGTCGAGCTGCAGATCCGTACGTTCGACATGCATCGCCGCGCCGAGTACGGGATCGCCGCGCACTGGAAGTACAAGCAGGAGGCCGTCGCGGGCGCCTCCAAGGTGCGTACCGACGTACCCAAGAACACCGGCCGTGGCCAGGACACCGTCAACGACATGGCGTGGCTGCGCCAGCTCCTCGACTGGCAGAAGGAGACCGAGGACCCCAGCGAGTTCCTGGAGTCGCTCCGCTTCGACCTCTCGCGCAACGAGGTCTTCGTCTTCACACCCAAGGGCGACGTCATAGCGCTTCCCGCGGGTGCGACCCCGGTCGACTTCGCCTATGCCGTGCACACGGAGGTCGGCCACCGGACCATAGGGGCGCGGGTCAACGGGCGGCTCGTGCCGCTCGAATCGACTCTCGACAACGGCGACCTGGTGGAGGTCTTCACCTCCAAGGCGGCCGGCGCCGCACCGTCCCGGGACTGGCTGGGCTTCGTCAAGTCCCCCCGCGCCCGCAACAAGATCCGCGCCTGGTTCTCCAAGGAACGCCGCGACGAGGCGATCGAGCAGGGCAAGGACGCCATCGCGCGCGCCATGCGCAAGCAGAATCTGCCGATCCAGCGGATCCTGACCGGCGACTCCCTGGTGACGCTCGCCCACGAGATGCGCTACCCCGACATCTCGTCCCTGTATGCGGCGATCGGTGAGGGGCATGTCGCCGCCGCGGGCGTCGTGCAGAAGCTGGTCCAGGCACTCGGGGGCGAGGACGCGGCCAACGAGGACCTCGCGGAGAGCTCGCCGCCCTCGCGCAGCCGCGGCAAGCGCCGCTCCAACGCCGACCCCGGCGTGGTCGTCAAGGGTGTCGAGGACGTCTGGGTCAAGCTCGCCCGCTGCTGTACGCCGGTGCCGGGCGACCCGATCATCGGCTTCGTGACACGCGGCAGCGGCGTCTCCGTGCACCGTGCCGACTGTGTCAACGTGGACTCGCTGTCCCAGCAGCCGGAGCGGATCCTGGAGGTCGAATGGGCCCCGACCCAGTCCTCGGTCTTCCTGGTCGCCATCCAGGTCGAGGCACTGGACCGGTCGCGACTGCTCTCGGACGTCACCCGTGTCCTGTCCGACCAGCACGTCAACATCCTGTCGGCGGCCGTACAGACCTCGCGGGACCGGGTGGCCACCTCGCGGTTCACCTTCGAGATGGGTGACCCCAAGCACCTCGGACACGTCCTGAAGGCCGTACGCGGCGTGGAGGGCGTCTACGACGTCTACCGAGTGACCTCGGCCCGCAGGCCCTGACCCCGCTCGTCCCGGCAGCCCCTCGCACGCTCGTACGAGGGGCTGCCGCGCGTCGCGCCCGCACGGCTTCGGGGCGGGGCACGGCGCCCCGGCGGCGGCGCGGACACCCTCGTGCGCCGCGCCGGTCCGGTGGCCCACCGCACGCAGAAGGCCCTCCGTCACCGACGGAGGGCCTTCGCTGTCCAGCCGGCTGTCAGCCGCCGAACTCCTCCAGGCCCTTCAGCGCCTGGTCCAGCAGTGCCTGACGGCCCTCCAGCTCACGGCCCAGCTTGTCGGCCCGGGCGTTGTTGCCCGAGGCGCGCGCCGCGTCGATCTGCGTACGCAGTTTGTCCACGGCCGCCTGCAGCTGACCGGTCAGACCCGCGGCGCGTGCTCGCGCCTCCGGGTTGGTCCGGCGCCACTCCGACTCCTCGGCCTCCTGGAGCGCACGCTCCACCGCCTGCATCCGCCCCTCGACCTTCGGACGGGCGTCGCGCGGCACGTGACCGATGGCCTCCCAGCGCTCGTTGAGGGCACGGAAGGCGGCCCGGGCCGCCTTCAGCTCCTTCACCGGCACCAGCTTCTCGGCCTCGGCAGCGAGTTCCTCCTTCAGCTTGAGGTTCTCGCCCTGCTCCGCGTCCCGCTCGGCGAAGACCTCGCCCCGGGCGGCGAAGAAGACGTCCTGCGCACCGCGGAAACGGTTCCACAGATCGTCCTCGGCCTCGCGCTGGGCGCGGCCCGCCGCCTTCCACTCCGTCATCAGGTCGCGGTAACGCGCCGCCGTGGTACCCCAGTCCGTCGAACCGGAGAGCGACTCGGCCTCGACGACCAGCTTCTCCTTGACCTTGCGGGCCTCCTCGCGCTGGGCGTCCAGCGAGGCGAAGTGCGCCTTGCGGCGCTTGGAGAATGCCGAGCGCGCGTGCGAGAAGCGGTGCCACAGTTCGTCGTCCGACTTGCGGTCGAGCCGAGGCAGGCCCTTCCACGTGTCGACGAGCGCCCGCAGCCGCTCGCCCGCCGAGCGCCACTGCTCGCTCTGCGCCAGCTCCTCGGCCTCGACGACCAGCGCCTCCTTGGCGTGCTTCGCCTCGTCGGTCTGCTTCGCCTTCTGGGCCTTGCGCTCCTCACGACGGGAGTCGACCGTCGCGACCAGCGCGTCGAGCCGCACACGAAGTGCGTCGAGGTCGCCGACGGCGTGGTGCTCGTCGACCTGCTGACGCAGATGCTCGATGGCGGTCGTCGCATCCTTCGCCGACAGATCGGTGGTCTTCACCCGTCGTTCGAGGAGGCCGATCTCGACCACGATGCCCTCGTACTTGCGCTCGAAATAGGCCAGAGCCTCCTCGGGAGATCCGGCCTGCCACGATCCGACGACCTGCTCGCCATCGGCTGTACGCACGTACACGGTGCCCGTCTCGTCGACACGGCCCCACGGGTCGCTGCTCACAGCGCCTCCTCCACCTGATGCCTGCGAGGGGTCGCCCCCCTGGCATCGTCCACAGTTTCCTGGGGCGGGCTGCGCCCGCCCTGCACAACGCCAATCTAGGCGACCGGCCACCCGGCTGTCCGCACTAAGCGCGGCCGAAATTCTTCGGCCGCGCCCGGGGCCTCTCTTTCGGATCCGGCCGGATCAGGCCTTGTCGACGGCCGCCTTCGAGATGGTGACGGCCTTCTGCGGGGCGCCGTCGGCAGCGCCACCGGCGACACCCGCCTTCCCGACCTTCTGCACGGCCTTCAGCGAAGCGGCGTCCATCGTGCCGAACGGCGTGTAGGTCGGCGGCAGCTTGCTGTCCTTGTAGACCAGGAAGAACTGGCTGCCGCCGCTGTGCTGCTGGCCGGTGTTGGCCATCGCCACGGTGCCTGCCGGGTACGTCACCGTGCCGTCCGAGCCCGCCTTGCCGAGCGCGGTCAGGTTCTCGTCCGGGATCGTGTACCCGGGGCCGCCCGTGCCGTCGCCCTTGGGGTCGCCGCACTGCAGCACGAAGATGCCCTGCGTGGTCAGACGGTGACACTTCGTACCGTCGAAGAACTTCTTGTCCGCGAGCGACTTGAACGAGTTCGCCGTGTGCGGGGTCTTCGCCGCGTCCATCGTGAACGCTATGTCGCCCTGGCTCGTCTTGAGCGAGAACGTGTACTTCGCCTTCTTGTCGATCTTCATCGCAGGCTCGGGCGCACTGCTCTCGGTCGCCGAGGGCGACGCGGACGCGGACGGGCTCGCGCTCGCGGCCGCGTCGCTCTTGCCCTTGTCGTCGTCGTTGCCGACGGAGACATACGCGGCAACCCCGACGACCGCCACCACGGCCACCGCCGACGCGATGATGACGGTGAGGCGCCTCGTCCGCCGGCGGGCCTCCTCCCGGCGTTGCTGCTGCCGCTCGAACTTCTCCCTGGCGAGCTGCCGCCGCCGCTGATCGCTGCTGACCACCGGGTGATCTCCTTGTACGTCGTCTGATCGGGCCTGGGTTGCCCCGTACCGTATATGGGTTAGCTGTGGAATGAGGAGCGCCGGTAGGCTCTGAACTGCCGCGACCGCCTCAGCCGCGGTCACCGCAACCCCTCCGTCGGACGACCATTAAGGACGATCGTGCTCATTGCCGGGTTCCCCGCCGGGGCCTGGGGGACCAATTGCTACCTGGTCGCCCCTGCCGCAGGCGAGGAGTGCGTGATCATCGACCCGGGCCATCAGGCCGCCCAAGGTGTCGAGGAGACGCTGAAGAAGCATCGGCTGAAGCCCGTCGCCGTCGTGCTCACCCACGGCCACATCGACCATGTCGCCTCGGTCGTCCCGGTGTGCGGCGCCCACGACGTCCCCGCCTGGATCCACCCGGAGGACCGGTACATGATGAGCGACCCGGAGAAGGCCCTCGGCCGCTCCATCGGGATGCCGCTCATGGGCGAGCTGACGGTGGGGGAGCCGGACGACGTCAAGGAACTGGCCGACGGCGCGCTGCTGAAGCTCGCCGGTCTGGAGTTCGGTGTCGCGCATGCGCCCGGCCATACCAAGGGGTCGGTGACGTTCAGGATGCCCGAGGCCGCGGATGTGCCGCAGGTTCTCTTCTCGGGCGACCTGCTCTTCGCCGGCTCCGTCGGACGCACCGACCTGCCCGGCGGCGACCAGGCCGAGCTGCTCGAGTCGCTGGCCCGTGTGTGCCTGCCGCTCGACGACTCGACCGTGGTGCTGTCCGGCCACGGCCCCCAGACGACCATCGGCCGCGAGCGCGCCACGAACCCGTACATGCACGGCATGGACGCGCCCCGACGAGGAATGTGACGAGAGACCTGTGAGCACGTTCAAGGCCCCCAAGGGCACGTACGACCTGACCCCGCCCGACTCCGCGAAGTTCCTCGCGGTGCGCGAGGCGATCTCCGCCCCCCTGAAGAACTCCGGCTACGGCTACATCGAGACGCCCGGCTTCGAGGATGTCGCGCTCTTCTCGCGCGGTGTCGGTGAGTCCACCGACATCGTCTCCAAGGAGATGTACACCCTCACCACCAAGGGCGGCTCCGAGCTGGCACTGCGCCCCGAGGGCACCGCGTCGGTGCTGCGCGCCGCGCTGGAGGCCAACCTCCACAAGCTCGGCAACCTGCCGGTCAAGCTCTGGTACTCCGGCTCGTACTACCGCTACGAGCGCCCGCAGAAGGGCCGCTACCGGCACTTCTCGCAGGTCGGTGCCGAGGCGATCGGCGCCGAGGACCCGGTGCTGGACGCCGAGTTGATCATCCTGGCCGACCAGGCGTACCGCTCGCTGGGGCTGCGGAACTTCCGGATCCTGCTGAACTCGCTGGGCGACAAGGAGTGCCGCCCCGTCTACCGGGACGCGCTCCAGGGCTTCCTGCGTGAGCTCGACCTGGACGAGGAGACCCGCCGCCGCATCGAGCTCAACCCGCTGCGGGTACTCGACGACAAGCGCGCCGAGGTGCAGAAGCAGCTGGTCGGCGCCCCGGTGCTGCGCGACTACCTCTGCGACGCGTGCAAGGCGTACCACGAGGAGGTCCGCGACCTGCTGACCGCCGCCGGTGTGGTGTACGAGGACGACGAGAAGCTCGTCCGTGGCCTCGACTACTACACCCGCACCACCTTCGAGTTCGTCCACGACGGACTCGGCTCGCAGTCGGCGGTCGGCGGCGGCGGCCGCTACGACGGCCTGTCCGAGATGATCGGCGGCCCGGCGCTTCCGTCGGTCGGCTGGGCGCTCGGCGTGGACCGTACGGTGCTGGCGCTGGAGGCGGAGGGGATCGAGCTCGAACTCCCCGCGTCCACCAGCGTCTTCGCCGTACCGCTCGGCGAGGAGGCCCGGCGGGTGCTGTTCGCCAAGGTCACCGAGTTGCGCCGGGAGGGTGTCGCCGCCGACTTCGCGTTCGGCAGCCGCGGCCTCAAGGGCGCGATGAAGAGCGCCAACCGGTCCGGCGCCCGCTTCACCGTGGTCGCCGGCGAGCGTGATCTCGCCGAGGGTGTGGTCCAGCTCAAGGACATGGAGTCCGGCGAGCAGCAGCCCGTCGCCCTCGACGCGCTGGTCGCCGAGATCAAGCAGAAGCTCGCCTGATCCACCGCATACGGCTGTGCCCCGCCCGGACCGGGCGGGGCACAGCCGTATGGACCGGGCCGGCGCCTCGCACCGGCTCCGGCCCCGGCACGACGCCACCGGTGTCCTGGGGGCGGCGACGCCCGGAGTACGCGGCCGTCTTCCGTACCGTCAACCCGGCGGTCACCGATTCATCCTGCCGGACGGTCCCGGCCGGGGAACGCAGGTGGCGGCGCGTGGCTCGCGGCGCCGGAGCCGAATGTCGGGACCGTCCCCGGGCCGCGCGGTCCGACGCCCGGAGAGCCGTCACCGCCGCGCCCTTCCCGGCCCCGCCCGGCCCGCGGAGCCGTACGCGCCGGCGCGCCGGATCCCCAGGTCAGGCATGTCCGTGGCCGTCAGCTCCCCGTGCCCCCGCACGGTCCGCAGCGTCCGTGGCGCATGCGGCCGCGGCGTGAACCGTCCCGCGGAACCGCCGGGTTCCGTGCCGGTCGCGTGCACATGTTTATGTCCATCGAACGGTCGGCCGGTGAAGGGGTGCGGCACAATGACCATGCCCAGCAGGCCACTCACTGATGGAACGGCGATATGACGACTGCAGCGGTTGACCATCCCTCCTCCGACCAGGACGAGGACGGCGGGAAGAGGACCATCGGCGGCAGTCGCGCGTTCGCACTGCTGCTGGTGATCACGGGCGCTGCCGGCCTCCTCGCCGCCTGGGTCATCACGATCGACAAGTTCAAGCTGCTCGAAGACCCCAGCTTCACCCCCGGCTGCAGCCTCAACCCCGTCGTCTCGTGCGGCAACATCATGAAGAGCGAGCAGGCGGCGGCCTTCGGGTTCCCCAACCCGATGCTCGGGCTCGCCACCTACTCGGTGGTGATCGGGATCGGCATGGCGCTGCTCGCCGGGGCCCGGTTCCGCAGCTGGTACTGGCTCGGCCTGAACGCGGGCACGCTGTTCGGCGTCGGCTTCTGCACCTGGCTGCAGTACCAGTCGCTGTACAACATCAACTCGCTCTGCCTGTGGTGCTGCCTGGCCTGGGTCGCCACGATCTTCATGTTCTGCTACGTCACCACGCACAACATCAAGCACCGGATCGTGCCCGCGCCGAGCTGGCTGCGCAACGGGCTGACGGAGTTCCACTGGGTCCCGCCGGTCCTGTGGATCGGCATCATCGGCATGCTGATCCTGACCCGCTGGTGGGACTTCTGGACCAGCTGAGCCCGCCGGGTACGGGCGGGGACCGGCCCGGCGGTGTTGTCGGTGCGGTGACATAGGCTTCGAAACGTGGAGCCCGACCTCTTTACCGCAGCCGCCGAAGACCGCCAGGAGAAGGACCCGTCCAGCAGCCCGCTCGCTGTCCGGATGCGTCCTCGTACCCTCGACGAGGTCGTCGGGCAGCAGCATCTGCTGAAGCCCGGATCGCCGCTGCGCCGCCTGGTCGGGGAGGGGAGCGGCGGTCCCGCCGGCCCGTCGTCGGTGATCCTCTGGGGCCCGCCGGGCATCGGCAAGACGACGTTGGCGTACGTGGTCAGCAAGGCGACCAACAAGCGGTTCGTCGAACTCTCCGCGATCACCGCGGGCGTCAAGGAGGTACGGGCGGTCATCGAGGGCGCTCGCCGCGCCACCGGCGGCTACGGCAAGGAGACCGTCCTCTTCCTCGACGAGATCCACCGCTTCTCCAAGGCCCAGCAGGACTCCCTGCTGCCCGCTGTGGAGAACCGCTGGGTGACGCTCATCGCCGCGACGACCGAGAATCCGTACTTCTCGATCATCTCGCCGCTGCTGTCGCGCTCACTGCTGCTCACCCTCGAATCGCTCACCGACGAGGACCTGAGCGGGCTGATCCGCCGCGCCCTGACCGACGAGCGCGGACTCGGCGGCGCGGTCACGCTGCCCGGGGACGCGGAGGCGCATCTGCTGCGCATCGCCGGGGGAGACGCGCGGCGTGCGCTGACGGCGCTGGAGGCCGCGGCCGGTGCCGCCCTCGCCACGCAGGAGAAGGAGATCACCCTCCAGACCGTCGAGGCGACCGTCGACCGGGCGGCGGTGAAGTACGACCGGGACGGCGATCAGCACTACGACGTGGCGAGCGCCCTCATCAAGTCGATCCGCGGTTCCGACGTGGACGCCGCGCTGCACTATCTGGCCCGGATGATCGAGGCGGGGGAGGACCCCCGGTTCATCGCCCGGCGGCTGATGATCTCCGCCAGCGAGGACATCGGCCTCGCCGACCCGACGGCGCTGCCCACGGCGGTCGCGGCCGCCCAGGCCGTCGCCATGATCGGTTTCCCGGAGGCGGCACTCACCCTCAGCCACGCCACCATCGCGCTGGCACTCGCCCCCAAGTCCAATGCGGCGACGCTGGCGATCTTCGCCGCGCAGGAGGACGTACGGAAGGGGCTCGCCGGCCCGGTCCCGCCGCATCTGCGCGACGGCCACTACAAGGGCGCCGCCAAGCTGGGTCACGCGCAGGGATATGTCTACCCGCACGACGTCCCCGGCGGCATCGCCGCCCAGCAGTACGCCCCGGACGCGGTCCGCGACAAGCACTACTACCGGCCCACGCGGTACGGCGCTGAGGCGCGGTACGCGGACGTGGTGGACCGGGTCCGCGACCGGCTCGGCCGGGGTGGTGCGGAGGGCACCGCGGACGCCTGAGGCGCACGTTCAGCCGGCGGCCGCCTCGAAGAGCGTGTGCATGGCCCGGCGCAGTTCACCGATGTGGCGTACCGGCTCCGGGAAATCGAAGCGTGCGTCGAAGCAGCGGCCGTCGGCCTCGCAGAATCGCACGCGCAGGCCGAGGCGGTCGAGTGCGACCGGGACGACGTCGGGCCGCTGGGCCGCGCAGCGTTCGCCGGCCCGTCCCCCCAGCAGTCCGCACAGCCCGCCCAGCTGTTCGCCGTGGGCCGTGTGCAGATGCTGCAGCAGTTCCGCCTCGTGGGCGACGAGCGGATCGGCGGCGGCGTCCCGGAATTCCTCCGGCTCGACGTCCTGCGCGCCCCACAGGTCCTCGATGTACGCCTCACCGGTCTCCAGCCGCAGCAGCGTCCTGCCGGGCCCGGCCATCCCGGGTACGGTCGTGAGCCAGCCGGAGACACGGCAGCGGCCACGGATCCGGTACGGCACCGACACCGGGGCCACGTCCGTGATCTCCAGCACAGCGGTCAGCTCGTCGTCCTGGGCGTGCGTCGCGGCTCGTACGGCCGGGGAATCGGCGGGGAATTCGAGGAACAGATCGCCCTCGGGCCCCACGCTCCGGTCCAGCGGCACCAGCTGGTCGAAGCCCGTGGCGGTCAGGCCGGGGATGAGCAGCACCGCCGAACAGGTACTCTGTACGAGAGTTCGTGTGCGCTCGGCTGCTGACGGCATCCGTGTGTTTTCTGGCCCGCTGGGACGCGGCTGACCACGATCTGATCGGTCCTCCGTCGTATCGACGCCCTCGGTGGCGTCGACGCTGTCAGTGCTGTCCGTGACGTGTGTGGTGTTCCCAGGGCGAGACATGCGATCTCCTTGAGTAAGGTGAGCCTAACCTAACCCACAACGGAGGTCTGGAGAACGTGCCTAACCAGTCGCGTCCCAAGGTCAAGAAGTCCCGTGCGCTCGGCATCGCCCTGACGCCGAAGGCCGTCAAGTACTTCGAGGCCCGCCCCTACCCGCCGGGCGAGCACGGCCGTGGCCGCAAGCAGAACTCGGACTACAAGGTCCGTCTGCTCGAGAAGCAGCGTCTGCGCGCCCAGTACGACATCAGCGAGCGCCAGATGGCGCGCGCCTACGACCGTGCCAAGAAGGCCGAGGGCAAGACGGGCGAGGCGCTCGTCGTCGAGCTCGAGCGCCGTCTCGACGCGCTGGTCCTGCGTTCGGGCATCGCCCGCACCATCTACCAGGCCCGTCAGATGGTCGTCCACGGCCACATCGAGGTCGACGGCCACAAGGTCGACAAGCCGTCCTTCCGCGTCCGTCCCGACAACATCGTGATGGTCCGCGAGCGCAGCCGCGACAAGCACCCCTTCCAGGTGGCCCGCGAGGGTGGCTACGCCCCCGACGGCGAGACCCCGCGCTACCTGCAGGTGAACCTGAAGGCCCTGGCCTTCCGCCTGGACCGGGACCCGAACCGCAAGGAGATCCCGGTGATCTGCGACGAGCAGCTCGTCGTCGAGTACTACGCCCGCTGATCCAGGCGTAGCCGCTCTCACCAGCGCTCCGGCCCGCCCCTCCCCGGCATCGGGGAGGCGGCGGGCTTCCGCGTTCTGCCGTCCGGCACGGGACCGGGCCGCGACCCCTCGGCGCCCGGCCGCTGCGCGGGCCGGCTCGCCAGAGCCCTGGTCACCGCCGCGTCCGGATCCAGCCGCCCGCCCGCCCGCCGCCCCGACTCGTACGGTGCGTCGCCGAGCTCCTGCCGGGCCAGCTCCTCGCACTCGGCCCGGGGCCTTCCGTAATGCGCCGAACCGAACAGCGGCAGCCCCACCGACGGCCAGATCCGCTCGGCCGCCCCCTGCAGCACCGCCGCCTCCGTCGCATTCCCCTCGACCGCCGTGACCAGCGCCAGCAGTTCCAGTGCGAGCACCGTACCGAGCAGGTCGTCGAAGGTGTGACCGATCGCCAGCGACTCCCCGAGCAACTCCCGAGCGTGGTCCGGGCGCTCCCGCTTCAGGGCCGCATAGGCCAGTACGTAGAGCGCGTACGAGAGTGCCCACTGCTCGCCGTGGTCCTCGCAGATCTCCCTGACCTCCTCGCAGATCGTCGCGGCAGCCTCCAGATCCCCGCGGAACCCGACCGCCATCGCCAGTTCGACCTGCGCCATCAGGACGTTGCTGTTCAGCTCGCCCAGATCCCGGTAGCGGCGCAGCGCGTCCTGCAGCAGCTCCTCCGCGCGGAGCATGTCGTCCGTGACGAGGGCCAGACAGCCCGTGCGGTGCACCGCGTAGGCCAGAGCTGTCTCGTCACCCACCCGGTCCGCCTCCTCCCGGCACTCCTGCAGCGCCGAGATCGCGCCGACCGGATCGCCCTGGAGCACCGCCACGTGGCCGAGCACCCACAGCGCCTTCAGCCGCGCGGCGTCGTGCGGTGACTCCTCCTCCAGAACGTGGGCCAGCCAGTACCGCCCCTCCGAGAGGCGCCCGCAGCCGACCCAGAGGAACCAGAGTGTGCCCGCCAGGTGCTGCGCGAGATGGACGTCGTCCGGGCTCTCCAGCGAACACTCCATCGCCAGACGGAGGTTGGGCAGTTCGCTTCCGGCCCGGGCCGCCACCTCGCCCTGCCGGGGGCCGAACCAGTCGAGTTCGCACCAGGTGGCGAACCCCAGGAACCAGTCCCGGTGACGCCGTCGCAGCCGGTCCGTGTCTCCGGTGGCGGCCAGCCACTCGGCGCCGTACTCACGCACCGTGTCCAGCATCCGGTAGCGGGTGCCCGCCGCCGAGTCCTCGCGCAGCACCACGGACTGCGTCAGCAGCCCGGTGAGCGCGTCGAGCACCGATTCGGCCGGCAGGTCGGGGCCGCTGCAGATGTATTCGACCGCCTCCAGATCGAACTGTCCGGCGAAGACCGAGAGCCGGGCCCACAGCAGCCGTTGTTCCGGTGCGCACAGCTCATGGCTCCAGCCGATGGCCGTACGGAGCGTCTGGTGGCGCGCCAAGGAGCCGCGGCTGCCGCCGGTCAGCAGCCGGAAGCGGTCGTCGAGGCGCTGCAGCACCTGATCCGTGGACAGGGCGCGCAGCCGGCCGGCGGCCAGCTCCAGCGCGAGCGGGATCCCGTCCAGCCGGCGGCAGAGCTCCCGCGCGGACTCGCGGTTGTCCTCGGTCAGCCGGAAGTCCGGCCGCACCGCGGCGGCCCGGTCGGCGAAGAGCGCCATCGCGTCGTCGTCGGCCATCGGCGCGAGCGGGTAGCCGATCTCTCCGTCCAGCTCCAGGGGGAGCCGTCCGGCGGCGAGCACGGACAGCTGCGGGGCCCGGCGCAGCAGTTCCCGTACCAGTCCGGCGCAGGCGTCCACGAGGTGCTCGAAGCCGTCGAGCACCAGGAGGAGTTGGCGATCGGTGAGATGTTCGAGGAGTGTCGCGCGGGCCGGTCTGTTGGTGTGATCGGTGAGTCCCAGTGCGTCGGCCACGGCGTGTTCCAGGAGCTCGGCATCGTGGACGGCGGACAGTTCCACCAGCCAGACCCCGTCGCAGTACCGTTTCTCCACAAGCGCGGCGGCCCTGCTGACGCAACGTGTCTTTCCCACGCCGCCCACCCCGACCACGGTGACCAGTCTCGACTCCCGCAGCAGGCGGCCGAGATCGGCCAGCTCGTTCTCGCGTCCCACGAATCGGTTCAGTTCCGCCGGGAGATTGCCACGAGTCGCAGTGCCCGGGCTCGGATCGTCGGGGGAGGCGCAGGGGGGCTGGGGGCGTTGCATGAAACACGCAGAGTACTGCGGTGAGCGCTCTCCGTACAATCTCCATTGTGCAACGCCCGCCCCGCCCACCAGGAATGCGGTAGGGGACGAGTCCCCCGGCGCGATAGGGTCGGGATACGACGATTCGACAAGCCAGAGAGCGGTGCACTGTGTCCGGTGGAGAGGTGGCCGGGATCCTGGTGGCCGTCTTCTGGGCGATTCTGGTCTCGTTCCTCGCCGTCGTCCTGGTGAGGCTGGCCCAGACGCTCAGGGCGACCACCAAACTCGTGGCGGACGTGACCGAGCAGGCGGTTCCGCTGCTCGCCGACGCGTCCGCGACCGTGCGCTCCGCGCAGACCCAGCTCGACAAGGTCGACGCGATCGCGACGGACGTCCAGGAGGTCACCTCCAACGCGTCCGCGCTCTCCACCACGGTCGCCTCGACGTTCGGCGGACCGCTGGTCAAGGTCGCCGCCTTCGGCTACGGGGTGCGACGGGCCATCGGCCTGCGCACCGCGCCGGAATCCGAGCCGGCCGGCCGGGCGTCCCGCCGCACCGTGGTCGTCGGCCGCACGGTGCCGTCCGCGCGCACAAGGAAGCGCAACGGCAGAAGCTCCCGCGGATCGAAGGACTGACGCAGCGATGTTCCGCCGTACGTTCTGGTTCACCGCCGGCGCCGCCGCCGGCGTCTGGGCCACCACCAAGGTCAACCGGAAGCTCAAGCAGCTGACCCCCGAGAGCCTCGCGGCGCGCGCCGCCGACAAGGCGATCGAAAGCGGTCACAAGCTCAAGGACTTCGCCCTCGACGTCCGCGACGGCATGGTCCGGCGCGAGGCCGAACTGGGCGAGGCGCTGGGCCTCGAGGCGCCGGTCGACCCCGAACTCCCCGTGCGGCGTCACCTCGCGGTCGGAGCGGCCGAGCCCGCCCCGGACGGTGACGCCGCCACGTACCGCACACTTCCCTACAACTCGTACAACCGGAATGAGGACCACTGATGGAGTCGGCTGAAATTCGCCGCCGCTGGCTGAGCTTCTTCGAGGAGCGCGGGCACACCGTCGTGCCTTCGGCGTCGCTCATCGCGGACGACCCGACTCTGCTGCTGGTCCCCGCGGGCATGGTCCCCTTCAAGCCGTACTTCCTCGGTGAGGTCAAGCCCCCCGCCCCGCGCGTCACCAGCGTGCAGAAGTGTGTGCGTACGCCGGACATCGAAGAGGTCGGCAAGACCACCCGGCACGGCACCTTCTTCCAGATGTGCGGCAACTTCTCCTTCGGCGACTACTTCAAGGAAGGCGCCATCAGCTACGCCTGGGAGGCGCTCACCACCTCCGTGGCGGACGGCGGCTTCGGCCTCGACCCCGAGCGACTGTGGATCACGGTCTACCTCGACGACGACGAGGCCGAGCAGATCTGGCGCGACAAGATCGGTGTCCCCGCCGAGCGCATCCAGCGCCTGGGCAAGAAGGACAACTTCTGGTCCATGGGCGTCCCCGGCCCGTGCGGTCCCTGCTCCGAGATCAACTACGACCGCGGCCCCGAGTTCGGCGTCGAGGGCGGCCCGGCCGTCAACGACGAGCGGTACGTGGAGATCTGGAACCTGGTCTTCATGCAGTACGAGCGGGGCGCCGGCGACGGCAAGGAGGACTTCCCGATCCTCGGCGACCTGCCGTCCAAGAACATCGACACCGGCCTCGGCCTCGAGCGCCTCGCGATGATCCTGCAGGACGTGCAGAACCTGTACGAGATCGACACCTCGATGGCCGTCATCGAGAAGGCCACCGAGCTGACCGGGGTGCGCTACGGCGAGAACCACACCTCCGACGTCTCGCTCCGGGTCGTCACCGACCACATGCGTACGTCCGTCATGCTCATCGGTGACGGTGTCACCCCCGGCAACGAGGGCCGCGGCTACGTGCTGCGCCGCATCATGCGCCGCGCCGTCCGCAACATGCGCCTCCTCGGCGCCACCGGGCCGGTCGTGGCCGAGCTCGTCGACACGGTCATCAAGTCGATGGGCCAGCAGTACCCGGAGCTGATCACCGACCGCAAGCGCATCGAGACCGTCGCGCTCGCCGAAGAGGCCGCCTTCCTCAAGGCCCTCAAGGGCGGCACCAACATCCTCGACACCGCCGTCACCGAGACCAAGGCCGCAGGCGGCAAGGTCCTCGCCGGCGACAAGGCGTTCCTGCTCCACGACACCTGGGGCTTCCCGATCGACCTCACCCTGGAGATGGCCGCCGAACAGGGCCTCGCCGTGGACGAGGACGGTTTCCGCCGCCTGATGAAGGAGCAGCGGGACCGCGCCAAGGCTGACGCCAAGGCCAAGAAGACGGGGCACGCAGACCTGTCGGCCTACCGCGAGGTGGCCGACCGCGCGGGCTCCACGGAGTTCACCGGCTACACCGCCACCGAGGGCGAGTCGACCATCGTCGGCCTCCTCGTCGACGGCGTGTCGTCGCCCGCCGCCAGCGAGGGCGATGACGTCGAGGTCGTCCTCGACCGCACCCCGTTCTACGCCGAGGGTGGCGGCCAGCTCGCCGACCAGGGCCGGATCCGGCTCGACACCGGCGCCGTCATCCAGGTGCGCGACGTCCAGCAGCCGGTCCCGGGCGTCTCCGTCCACAAGGGCACGGTCCAGGTCGGAGAGGTGACGGTCGGCGCCTCCGCCTACGCCGCCATCGACAACACCCGCCGCCGCGCCATCGCCCGCGCCCACAGCGCCACGCACCTCACGCACCAGGCGCTGCGCGACGCCCTCGGCCCGACGGCCGCCCAGGCCGGTTCGGAGAACTCGCCGGGCCGCTTCCGCTTCGACTTCGGTTCGCCCGCCGCCGTACCCGGCACCGTCCTCACCGACGTCGAGCAGAAGATCAACGAGGTCCTCTCCCGGGAGCTGGACGTCCAGGCCGAGGTCATGTCGATCGACGAGGCCAAGAAGCAGGGTGCCATCGCCGAGTTCGGCGAGAAGTACGGCGAGCGGGTCCGCGTCGTCACCATCGGTGACTTCTCCAAGGAGCTGTGCGGCGGTACGCACGTCCACAACACCGCCCAGCTGGGTCTGGTGAAGCTGCTCGGCGAATCCTCCATCGGTTCCGGTGTGCGCCGTATCGAGGCCCTCGTCGGCGTCGACGCCTACAACTTCCTCGCCAAGGAGCACACGGTCGTCGCCCAGCTCCAGGAGCTGGTCAAGGGCCGCCCGGAGGAGCTTCCGGAGAAGGTCTCCGCCATGCTCGGCAAGTTGAAGGACGCCGAGAAGGAGATCGAGAAGTTCCGCGCGGAGAAGGTCCTGCAGGCCGCCGCCGGACTCGTCGAGTCCGCCAAGGACGTACGCGGTGTCGCCGTGGTCACCGGTCAGGTGCCGGACGGGACCTCGGCCGACGACCTGCGCAAGCTGGTCCTCGACGTCCGCGGGCGCATCCAGGGCGGCCGTCCGGCCGTCGTGGCCCTGTTCACCACGGCGAACGGCCGCCCGCTGACGGTCATCGCCACCAACGAGGCCGCTCGCGAGCGCGGTCTCAAGGCCGGCGACCTGGTCCGTACGGCCGCCAAGACCCTCGGCGGCGGAGGCGGCGGCAAGCCGGACGTGGCCCAGGGCGGCGGCCAGAACCCGGCCGCCATCGGCGAGGCCATCGCCGCTGTCGAACGCCTCGTCACCGAGACGGCGTGACGGCGGAAGTGACGCAGATGCGCCGCGGACGCCGCCTCGCGATCGACGTCGGGGACGCCCGGATCGGGGTCGCTTCGTGCGACCCCGACGGGATCCTCGCCACGCCGGTGGAGACCGTGCCGGGACGAGACGTCCCGGCCGCCCACCGGCGGTTGCGGCAGATCGTCGAGGAGTACGAGCCGATCGAGATCATCATCGGTCTGCCCCGCTCCCTGGGCGGCGGTGAAGGGCCCGCGGCCGCGAAGGTACGGCTCTTCGCCCAGGAGTTCGCCCGCTCGGTCGTACCCGTTCCGGTGCGGCTGGTGGACGAGAGAATGACCACGGTGACGGCCGGCCAGGGACTGCGCGCCTCGGGCGTGAAATCCAAGAAGGGCCGGTCCGTCATCGACCAGGCCGCTGCCGTGGTGATCCTCCAGAACGCACTGGAGTCCGAACGGGCGTCAGGTAAAGCTCCGGGCGAGGGCGTCGAAGTGGTTGTCTGATCGCGATACGGTAACGTTCCGCGCGATGCGGCGGTGTTCGAACAAACACCGCACAGCAAAGAGACGGAGCATCGTCTCGCGGCTCAAGGGGATCGATGACTGAGTATGGCCGGGGCCCCGGCTCCGAACCGTGGCATCCCGAGGATCCCCTTTACGGGGACCAGGGATGGGGAGGCCAGCAGGCCGCCCACGGCCAGGGCCAGTACGACGGCGGTCAGCCGGCCTACCCGCAGGACCCCTCCGCCCAGCAGCCGCAGCAGGCGTACCAGCAGCCACAGCAGCCGACGCACCAGCAGTACGGGGCTCCGCAGGACCCGTACGCGCAGGACCCCTATGCGCAGCAGCAGCACGATCCGTACGGCCGGCAGCCGCAGCAGCAGCACGATCCGTACGGTCAGCAGCCGCAGCAGCAGCACGATCCGTACGGTCAGCAGCCGCAGCAGCAGCACGATCCGTACGGCCGGCAGCCGCAGCAGCAGCACGATCCGTACGGCCGGCAGCCGTACCAGCAGCACGATCCGTACGGCCGGCAGGCGCCCCACCAGTCGCCGCAGTACGACGGCGGCTGGGACACCGGCCGGCAGGCGGCTGCGATGCCGTACGACGGCCATCCGCAGGACCCGTACGGGAACCGGACCGCCGGCTACGGCGAATCGCAGGACCACTACGGCACCCCCGACGCGTACCCGCCGCCGCAGCCACCGGGCAGGCGCCAGGACGTTCCCGAGGCGGCTCCACCGCAGAACCCCGACTGGGACCCGGACGTGCAGGAGGAGGAGACGCACCCCTTCTTCACGGGCGCCGACGACGACGGTGACGGCCGGGACCCGCAGGACGACGACGAGTACGACGACGACCCGCGCGACGGGCGCAGGGGCGGTGGCGAGCGCCGCGGCAAGGGCAAGAAGAAGAACCGCAACGGCTGCGCCTGCCTCGTCGTCGCCCTGGTGCTCGCCGGAGGGGTCGGCGGGGCGGGGTACGTCGGCTACACGTACTGGCAGAACAAATTCGGTGCGGCACCCGACTACTCGGGCCAGGGCTCCGGCAGCGTCGAGGTGCAGGTCCCCCAGCACGCCCTGGGCAATGAGATCGGCAACATCCTGAAGGAGCGGGGCGTCGTCAAGAGCGTCGACGCCTTCATCGCGGCGCAGGCCGCGAACCCCAAGGGGAACTCGATCCAGGCGGGTGTCTATCTCCTCAACAAGCAGATGTCCGCCGCCGAGGCCGTGAAGATGATGCTCGACCCGAAGAGCCAGAATCTGCTGATCATTCCTGAGGGCCTGGCCAACAGGAACGTCTACAAGCTGATCGACAAGAAGCTCGGGCTCAAGGACGGCACCACCAGCGGGGTCGCGAAGAAGAAGGCGGGCAGTCTCGGACTGCCGGACTGGGCCGAGGACGACCCGGTGGTCGACGACCGGCTGGAGGGCTTCCTCTACCCGGCGGCCTACCCGGTCACCAAGGAGATGAAGCCGGAGGACGTCCTCAAGTCGATGGTGTCCCGGGCCGACGACGAGTACGGCAAGGTCGACCTGGAGGCGAACGCCAAGAAGCTCGGCCTGAAGAGCCCCTGGCAGCTGATCACGGTCGCGAGCCTCGTCCAGGCGGAGGGCAAGTACAAGCGGGACTTCGACAAGGTCGCGCGGGTCGTCTACAACCGGCTCAAGCCGAACAACACCGAGACGTACGGGCTGCTCGACTTCGACTCCACGGTGAACTACGCCAAGGCGCAGAGCACCCTGGACACCGGCGCGGTGTCGGACCTGCGCAAGTTCAAGAACCCGTACAACACGTACTACGTCCATGGCCTGCCGCCGGGTCCCATCAACAACCCAGGGGCGGCCGCGCTGCATTCGGCGATCAAGCCGACCCCCGGGCCCTGGTACTACTTCGTGTCCGTGACCGAGGACAAGACGCTGTTCGCGGTGACCAACGAAGAGCACGAGCGCAACCGCAAGAAGTACGAACAGGAGAAGTCGGGCCAGTGAGCACCATTCGGCGGGCGGCCGTTCTGGGGTCGCCCATCGCCCACTCGCTCTCCCCGGTCCTGCACCGGGCCGCGTACGCCGAACTCGGCCTCGATCACTGGTCGTACGACCGCTTCGAGGTGGACGAGGCCGGGCTCCCCGGCTTCGTCGAGGGGCTCGACGCCTCGTGGGCCGGCCTGTCGCTGACCATGCCGCTGAAGCGGGCGGTCATCCCGCTGCTGGACTCCGTCAGCGAGACCGCCTCCTCGGTCGAGGCCGTCAACACGGTCGTCCTCACGGAGGACGGCCGCCGTGTCGGCGACAACACCGACATCCCCGGCATGATCGCCGCCCTGCGCGAACGCGGCGTGGAGAAGACCGAGTCCGCCGCCGTCCTCGGCGCCGGCGCGACCGCCTCCTCCGCACTCGCCGCACTGTCGGAGATCTGCACCGGCCCGGTCACCGCCTTCGTGCGCAGCCGGCATCGCGGCGACGAGATGCGCGGCTGGGGCGAACGGCTCGGCATCGACGTACGGGTCGCCGACTGGGCGGAGGCGGAGCAGGCGCTGCACGCGCCGCTGGTGATCGCGACCACCCCGGCCGGCACCACGGACGCGCTCGCGGGCGCGGTACCGGACGCTCCCGGCACGCTCTTCGACGTGCTGTACGAGCCCTGGCCGACCGCACTCGCCACCGCCTGGTCGGCCAGGAACGGCGCAGTCGTCGGAGGTCTCGACCTCCTGGTGCACCAGGCCGCCCTCCAGGTCGAGCAGATGACGGGCCGCTCGCCCGCTCCGCGCGCGACCATGCGACGGGCCGGCGAACAGGCACTCGCCGCCCGCTGACCGCACGCGTTCCGCGGCCCGATCCGTCCGTCTGCTGGACCGGCGGCCGGTCCGGTGCCCCGGGCGTGGGAAGATCGAGGGCGGCGGGCCAGGGCCGCGCACCCGGTCGCGCCGTTGCAGTTCCAGGCGCGAGCATGAGGAGCACCGTTGAGCAGGTTGCGCTGGCTGACCGCGGGGGAGTCGCACGGCCCCGCACTGGTGGCGACGCTGGAGGGCCTTCCCGCCGGCGTCCCGGTCACCACGGAGATGGTGGCGGACGCACTCGCCCGGCGGCGGCTCGGCTACGGCCGCGGCGCGCGGATGAAGTTCGAGAAGGACGAAGTCACCTTCCTCGGCGGGGTGCGCCACGGTCTCACCATGGGTTCCCCGGTCGCCGTGATGGTGGGCAACACCGAATGGCCCAAGTGGGAGCAGGTCATGTCGGCCGATCCGGTCGACCCCGAGGAGCTGGCCAAGCTGGCCCGTAACGCCCCGCTGACCCGCCCGCGGCCCGGCCACGCCGACCTCGCGGGCATGCAGAAGTACGGCTTCGACGAGGCCCGCCCGATCCTGGAGCGCGCCAGCGCCCGGGAGACCGCGGCCCGGGTGGCGCTCGGCGCCGTCGCACGGTCGTACCTCAAGGAGACCGCGGGCATCGAGATCGTCAGCCACGTGGTCGAGCTGGCGGCGGCCAAGGCACCGTACGGCGTCTACCCCACGCCCGCCGACGTCGACAAGCTCGACGCCGACCCGGTGCGCTGTCTCGACGCCGCCGCGAGCGAGGCGATGGTCGCCGAGATCGACCAGGCCCACAAGGACGGCGACACCCTCGGCGGTGTGGTCGAGGTGCTCGCCTACGGTGTGCCGGTCGGCCTCGGCTCGCACGTGCACTGGGACCGCCGTCTCGACGCGCGCCTCGCCGCGGCCCTCATGGGCATTCAGGCCATCAAGGGTGTCGAGGTCGGCGACGGCTTCGACCTGGCCCGGGTCCCCGGCTCGAAGGCACACGACGAGATCCTGGTCACCGACGAAGGCATCAAGCGCGCCTCCGGACGTTCCGGCGGCACCGAGGGCGGTCTGACCACCGGTGAGCTGCTCCGGGTCCGCGCCGCGATGAAGCCCATCGCGACCGTGCCTCGCGCGCTGGCCACCGTCGACGTCGTCACCGGGGAGCCCGCCAAGGCCCACCACCAGCGCTCCGATGTCTGTGCCGTGCCGGCCGCCGGCATCGTCGCCGAGGCGATGGTCGCACTGGTCCTGGCCGACGCCGTCGCTGAGAAGTTCGGCGGGGACAGCGTCGCCGAGACCCACCGCAACGTGCAGTCGTACCTCGACCACCTCCAGATCCGATGAGCGGCCCGCTGATCGTCCTCGTCGGCCCGATGGGCGTCGGCAAGTCCACGGTCGGTGAGCTCCTCGCCGACCGGCTCGGCACCACCTACCGGGACACCGACGCGGACGTCGTGGCCACGGCGGGCAAGCCGATCTCCGAGATCTTCTACGACGAGGGCGAGGAACACTTCCGCGAGCTCGAGCGGGAGGCGGTACGCGCCGCGGTCGCCGAGCACACGGGCGTCCTCTCGCTCGGCGGCGGATCCGTACTCGACGGGACGACCCGCACCCTGCTCGCCGACCACGCGGTCGTCTACCTCTCGATGGACGTCGAAGAGGCCGTCAAGCGGGTCGGGCTGAACACCGCGCGCCCGCTGCTCGCCGTCAACCCGCGCCGGCAGTGGCGCGAGCTGATGGACGCCCGCCGCCATCTCTACACCGAGGTGGCCAGGGCGACCGTCGCCACCGACGGGCGCACCCCCGAAGAGGTCGCCCAGGCGGTCCTCGACGCACTGGAACTGCCGGAGCACGCGGGCGACCCCGCGGCGCCCGGCCGGGAGAACACACGCATGACGGACCAGGGACCCACGCGCATCCAGATCGCCGGAAGTGCGGGCACCGACCCGTACGAAGTACTGATCGGCCGGCAGCTTCTCGGAGAGCTGCCGTCACTCATCGGCGACCGCGCCAAGCGGGTCGCGGTCCTGCACCCCGAGGCGCTCGCCGAGACCGGTGAGGCGGTCCGTCAGGACCTCGCCGACCAGGGGTACGAGGCCATCGCGATCCAGCTGCCGAACGCCGAGGAGGCCAAGACCGTCGAGGTCGCGGCCTACTGCTGGAAGGCGCTCGGCCAGACCGGGTTCACCCGCAGCGACGTCGTCGTGGGTGTCGGCGGCGGCGCCACCACCGATGTGGCCGGGTTCGTCGCCGCGACCTGGCTGCGCGGAGTGCGCTGGATCGCCGTACCGACGACCGTGCTCGCCATGGTCGACGCGGCCGTCGGCGGCAAGACCGGCATCAACACCGCCGAGGGCAAGAACCTCGTCGGCGCCTTCCACCCGCCGGCCGGGGTGCTCTGCGACCTCGCCGCCCTCGACTCGCTCCCCGTGCACGACTACGTCAGCGGCATGGCCGAGATCATCAAGGCCGGTTTCATCGCCGACCCCGCGATCCTCGACCTGATCGAGGCCGACCCGGAAGGCGCCCGTACGCCGGCCGGACCGCACACCGCCGAGCTGATCGAGCGTTCCATCCGGGTCAAGGCGGAGGTCGTCTCCAGCGACCTCAAGGAGTCCGGCCTGCGCGAGATCCTCAACTACGGTCACACCCTTGGCCACGCCATCGAGAAGAACGAGCGCTACAAGTGGCGCCACGGCGCGGCCGTCTCCATCGGGATGGTCTTCGCCGCCGAACTCGGCCGCCTGGCCGGCCGCCTCGACGACGCCACCGCCGACCGGCACCGGGCGATCCTGGAGTCGGTCGGGCTGCCGCTCACCTACCGCGGTGACCAGTGGCCCAAGCTGCTGGAGAACATGAAGATCGACAAGAAGTCCCGCGGCGACCTGCTCCGCTTCATCGTCCTCGACGGCCTGGGCAAGCCCACTGTCCTTGAGGGCCCCGACCCGGCCGTGCTGCTCGCCGCGTACGGGGAGGTGTCGGCGTGACCCGCAGGGTCCTCGTGCTCAACGGGCCGAACCTCGGCCGGCTCGGCTCCCGCGAGCCCGAGGTGTACGGCGCCACGTCCTACGCCGGACTGGTCGAGACCTGCCAGGAGCTCGGCAAGGAGCTCGGCTTCGACGTCGACGTCCGGGAGACCAACGACGAGGGCGAACTGATCCGCTGGCTTCACGAGGCCGCAGACGGTTCGATTCCGGTCGTTCTCAACCCCGGCGCCTTCACGCACTACTCGTACGGGATGCGGGACGCGGCCTCCCAGCGCACCGCCCCGCTCATCGAGGTGCACATCTCGAACCCGTACGCGCGGGAGGAATTCCGCCACACCTCGGTGGTCGCCCCGGTGGCCACGGGGACGGTGGCCGGATTCGGCATCGGCTCCTACCGCCTCGCCCTGCGTGCCCTCGCCGACGAAGTGACGGACTGACACGGTGCCCCGCCGGCCGGACGACCGGCCGGCGGGGCACTCCGTACCGTTCCCGACCGTTCCCTCTGCGGCGGCCGGGGACGGTACGGTTGCCGTTCCATCAGCGCCAGTTGCCTGTACGAGACGGAGTGGCACCGGATGCAGCACGCAGTGGGGGCCCCGCTGCCGCCGCCCCAAGGGCCCGGAAACGGACCTGGCGGCTGGACGCACCAGGCCCAGCACCCCGGCCACCCCGGTCCGCCGGGGCCGCCGCCCACCTCCCCTCCCGCGCCCCAGGGCCACGACTGGACGGGCCCCGCCCCGCACCACGCCCCGGCGCCCGCCTCCCGGGAGACCACCGGACACATCCAGCTGCCGCCCGGCGGCCCTGTCCCGCTGCCCGCGCCGCCCGCCGAGCCGGGCACCGGCACGGCGACCCTCGCCGTCCTGCTGATCGGCCCCGCGGGCGCGGGCAAGACGACCGTGGCCAAGCTGTGGGCCAGCCGCCGACGCGTCCCCACGGCCCATGTCAGCCTCGACGACGTCCGCGAATGGGTCCGCTCGGGCTTCGCCGACCCGCAGGCCGGGTGGAACGACCACTCGGAGGCCCAGTACCGCCTGGCCCGCCGCACCTGCGGCTTCGCCGCCCGTAACTTCCTCGCCAACGGCATCTCCTGCATCCTGGACGACGCGGTCTTCCCCGACCGTCCCGTCGTGGGCCTCGGCGGCTGGAAGCGCCATGTGGGACCCGGCCTGCTGCCCGTCGTCCTCCTGCCCGGCCTGGAGATAGTGCTGGAGCGGAACGCCGCCCGCAGCGGCAACCGCCGCCTGTCGGACGAGGAGGTCGCCCGGATCCACGGCCGGATGGCGGGATGGTACGGCTCGGGCCTGCCGATCATCGACAACTCGACGTACGACGTGGAGACCACCGCCCGTGTGCTCGACGACATACTCGCCCGCTCGATAGCCAGTCCGCCGGCCTGGTGACCCGCCGGCCGGGGGCGTCCGGCCGGGCACGGCCCCCGGTCGGATGCGCTGGCCGGGCGGCCCCGGCCCGCCGCTCATAGGCTCGTGGCATGTCAGAGGTGTACGCCGTCCGCCGCGGGCTGCTCCGCGACCGGTGCGCCGCCGTGGGATCCGCGGCCGCTCTGGTCTCCCGACCCGCCAATGTCCGCTATCTCGCGGGCGGAGCGCCGCCGGGTTCCGTGCTGCTGCTCGGCCCCGACGAGGACGTTCTGCTCTGCCCCCGCGCGCCGACCGACGATCCCGCCCACGGACGCACCGACGACCGGCTGCGGCCCGCGCTGCTGCCCGCAGGCGGAGGCGATCCGGTCGTCGCCGCCGCCGACCTGGCCACCTCCTCGGGCGCGGAATCGCTCGCCGTCGAGGAACACGACCTGACGGTCTCCCGCCACCGGGCCATGAGCTCGGTCGCCCCGCGGCTCCGGCTGACCGATCTGGGCGCCACGGTCGAGCAACTGCGCATCGTCAAGGACGAGGAGGAGATCGCCTGCCTGCGCATCGCCGCCGAGATCACCGACCAGGCGCTCGGCGAACTCCTCGAGTCGATCCTGGTCGGCCGCACCGAACGGCATCTCGCCCTGGAACTGGAACGCCGGCTGGTGGACCACGGCGCCGACGGGCCCGCCTTCGCCACGTCCGTAGCCACCGGACCCAACTCGGGCCAGGGCCGGCACCGGCCGTCGGACCGGAGGGTGGAGGAAGGAGATTTCCTCTCCGTCTGCCTCGGCGCGAGCTATCGCGGCTACCGGTGCGAGATCGGCCGCACCTTCGTCATCGGAACCGCACCTGCGGACTGGCAGATCGAGCTGTACGACCTGGTTTTCGCCGCTCAGCGGGCCGGCCGCGAGGCTCTCGTGCCCGGCGTCGCATACCGAGATGTGGACCACGCGGCCCGTCATCTGCTGGACTCCGCGGGCCACGGAGAGTGCCTCGCGCCCTGGACCGGGCACGGCGTGGGGCTCGAAATCGACGAGGACCCGCAGTTGGCACCGACAGCCATGGGTAAACTGGACGCTTGTGTGCCGGTCACCGTCGAACCGGGGGTCCACCTCCCGGGCCGGGGCGGGGTCCGGATCGATGACACGCTCGTCGTGCGCCCAGAGGCGGACGGCGGACCCGAGCTACTCACCATTACGACCAAGGAGCTGCTCGCGCTCTAGCGCGCATCCTTGGCCGTCCACCAGCTTCAGTCCAGGAGATTCCGCAACCGTGGCTTCCACGAACGACCTCAAGAACGGCCTGGTGCTCAAGCTCGACGGAGGCCAGCTCTGGTCCGTCGTCGAGTTCCAGCACGTCAAGCCCGGCAAGGGCCCTGCCTTCGTGCGCACCAAGCTCAAGAACGTGCTCTCCGGCAAGGTCGTCGACAAGACGTTCAACGCCGGTGTCAAGGTCGAGACGGCCACCATCGACCGCCGCGACATGCAGTTCTCGTACATGGACGGCGAGTACTTCGTCTTCATGGACATGGACACCTACGACCAGCTCATGGTCGACCGCAAGGCCGTCGGCGACGCCGCCAACTTCCTGATCGAGGGCTTCACCGCCTCCGTGGCCCAGCACGAGGGCGAGGTGCTCTACGTCGAGCTGCCGGCCGCCGTCGAGCTGACCATCCAGCACACCGACCCGGGCGTCCAGGGCGACCGCTCCACCGGCGGCACCAAGCCCGCGACGCTGGAGACCGGTTACGAGATCGGCGTCCCGCTCTTCATCACCACGGGTGAGAAGATCAAGGTCGACACCCGCACGGGCGACTACCTCGGCCGGGTGAACAGCTAACCGTGGCTGCCCGGAATACGGCCCGCAAGCGTGCCTTCCAGATCCTCTTCGAGGCCGACCAGCGCGGTGAGTCCGTGCAGACGGTCCTCGCGGACTGGGTGCGGCACTCGCGGTCCGACACCCGTCAGCCGCCGGTCACCGAGTACACGATGGAGCTCGTCGAGGGGTACGCGCAGTACGCGGACCGGATCGACGACCTCATCATCACCTACGCCGTGGACTGGGAGATCGACCGTATGCCGGTCGTCGACCGGAACATCCTGCGGCTCGGTGCGTACGAGCTGATCTGGGTGGACGGGACGCCGGACGCGGTGGTGATCGATGAGGCCGTCCAGCTTGCCAAGGAGTTCTCCACCGATGACTCCCCGGCCTTCGTGAACGGGCTGCTGGCCCGTTTCAAGGACCTCAAGCCGAACCTTCGCCGCGAGGCGTAGGCTCCCGGCGGCGTTCAGCCCACGAAGGGCCCACGGTCGTGCGACCGTGGGCCCTTCGGCGTACCGGAGTGTGCCGTTCCCGCGTCGGTCCTCCCGGTCCGGGGGTTCTCGTCCTCCGGGGCGAGAAATCAGGCCCCCACCCCGGAGGGCCATCCCGGGCCGGGAACGCAGAACGCCGGGGTTGGGGGGGCGGCATACAATGCCCCGGCACCCCAGGGGTCATGTTATGATTTAAAGGCAGCAGGA
>NZ_JBHVWN010000020.1:85459-108444 GCF_042882275.1 Streptomyces sp. NPDC058231
AACCCCCCCCCCCCCCGGGTGGCCACCCCGGGCGCCTCCACCCCTACGGGGGGTTCGCGGGGCCCTTCCTCGGGGCCCCGGCAACCCGGCGGTACGTTTCTGCTGAAAGCGGCGTCAGCCCTCGTCGTGGGCGACCGCGCGGCGCGCATCCGCGTCCAGCACGCCCCAGCTGATCAGCTGCTCCGTGAGCACGGACGGCGACTGGTCGTAGATCACGGCGAGCGTGCGCAGGTCGTCCTGGCGGATCGAGAGCACCTTGCCGTTGTAGTCGCCGCGCTGGCTCTGGATCGTGGCCGCGTAGCGCTGCAGCGGCCCGGCCTTCTCCGGCGGGACATGAGCCAGGCGCTCCAGGTCCAGGACGAGCTTCGGCGGCGGCTCGGCGGCTCCGCCCGGCGTCGTACCGGGCAGAAGTTCCTGCACCGGGACCCCGTAGAAGTCCGCCAGCTCGGCGAGGCGCTGTACGGTCACGGCACGGTCGCCGCGCTCGTACGAACCGACCACGACGGCCTTCCAGCGGCCCTGGGACTTCTCCTCCACACCGTGGAGGGAGAGGCCCTGCTGGGTGCGGATGGCACGGAGCTTGGCCCCGAGCTGCTTTGCGTATTCGCTGGACATAAGGCTCCCCGGACGAAGTCTGGTAACTCACTGTGAGGTTACGCAGCGTTACTTGGTTGCGTCAAGCCGAATGGTCCGGACCGGTACCTCCCGGGGGTGTGACCGGAGCCCTGCGCAAGCCCTGGTAACGTTGATGACGCAATTTTGACGTCCTTTAAGGTCCGTCCAGTGAGGCGGAGAAGGAGGTCCGTTTCTTATGGACGCACAGCACGAAGCCACCGGCAATGCGGCACGCCCCGTTCTGGAGGCTCCCGACATCGCCCGAGTACTGACCCGCATCGCCCACGAGATCGTCGAACGCGCCAAGGGCGCCGACGATGTGGTGCTGCTGGGCATCCCGACGCGTGGGGTCTTCCTCGCCAGTCGGCTCGCCGACAAGCTCGAAGAGATCACCGGCCGGAAGATGCCGGTCGGCTCCCTCGACATCACCATGTACCGAGACGACCTGCGGCTGCGCCCGGCGCGCGCCCTGGCCCGCACCGAGATCCCCGTCGAGGGCATCGAGGGCCGGCTGGTCGTCCTCGTCGATGACGTCCTCTTCTCCGGCCGTACGATCCGCGCCGCGCTCGACGCGCTCGGCGACATCGGCCGGCCCCGCGCGGTCCAGCTGGCGGTCCTCGTCGACCGCGGCCACCGCGAGCTCCCGATCCGTGCCGACTACGTCGGCAAGAACCTCCCCACGTCGCTGCGGGAGACGGTCAAGGTCCAGCTCGCCGAGGAGGACGGCCGCGACGCCGTACTGCTCGGCGTCCAGCAGACCGCCCCGGCAGGCGAGCAGTAGCTGCACGCACCCGTACGACGCACCCGGTCGTACGACAGCTTCCGCACGCCCGCACGCCTGAACTCTCCAGGAGAACACCCAGATGAAGCGCCACCTCATCTCGGCCGCCGACCTCACCCGCGACGACGCCGTCCTGATCCTCGACACAGCCGAGGAGATGGCCCGGGTAGCGGACCGGCCGATAAAGAAACTCCCGACCCTGCGCGGCCGTACCGTCGTCAACCTCTTCTTCGAGGACTCGACGCGTACCCGCATCTCCTTCGAGGCCGCCGCCAAGCGCCTCTCCGCCGATGTCATCAACTTCTCCGCGAAGGGCTCGTCGGTCTCCAAGGGCGAGTCGCTCAAGGACACCGCGCTGACCCTGGAGGCGATGGGCGCCGACGCGGTCGTCATCCGGCACGGCGCCTCCGGCGCCCCGTACCGCCTGGCCACGTCCGGATGGATCGACGGTGCCGTCGTCAACGCGGGCGACGGCACCCACGAGCACCCCACCCAGGCGCTGCTCGACGCGTTCACCATGCGCCGCCGGCTGGTCGGCGCGGACGCCGGACTCGGCCGGGACCTGGACGGACGCCGGGTCACCATCGTCGGTGACATCCTGCACAGCCGGGTCGCCCGTTCCAACGTCCACCTGCTGCACACCCTGGGCGCCCACGTCACCCTGGTGGCCCCGCCGACCCTCGTCCCGGTCGGCGTGGAGCAGTGGCCCTGCGACGTCAGCTACAGCCTCGACGGGGTGCTGCCGAAGTCCGACGCGGTGATGATGCTTCGTGTGCAGCGTGAACGGATGAACGCCGCCTACTTCCCGACCGAGCGCGAATACTCCCGCCGCTACGGCCTGGACGGCGAGCGCATGGCCAAGATGCCGGAGCACGCCATCGTCATGCACCCCGGCCCGATGGTCCGGGGCATGGAGATCACCGCCGAGGTGGCCGACTCCGACCGCTGCACGGTCGTCGAGCAGGTCGCCAACGGCGTCTCCATCCGGATGGCCGTGCTCTATCTGCTGCTGGGCGGCTCCGAGCCCGCCACCACCCCCCACCCGTCGCCCGCCGCCACCCCGGAGCGGGACGCCGCGCGCCCCGCTCACCCCGAGGAGAACAAGTAACCATGAGCAAGATCCTTATCCGCGGCGCGAAGATCCTCGGCGGCGAGCCCCAGGACGTCCTGATCGACGGCGAGACCATCGCCGAGGTCGGCTCCGGCATCGAAGCCGGTGACGCCACGGTCGTCGAGGCCGAGGGGCAGATCCTGCTGCCCGGCCTGGTCGACCTCCACACCCACCTGCGTGAGCCCGGCCGTGAGGACTCCGAGACCGTCCTCACCGGCACCAAGGCGGCGGCGGTCGGTGGTTTCACCGCCGTGCACGCCATGGCCAACACCTTCCCGGTCGCCGACACCGCCGGTGTCGTCGAGCAGGTCTGGCGGCTCGGCAAGGAGTCGGGCTACTGCGACGTGCAGCCGATCGGCGCCGTCACGATCGGCCTGGAGGGCAAGAAGCTCGCCGAGCTCGGCGCCATGCACGATTCGGCCGCCGGAGTGAAGGTCTTCTCCGACGACGGCAAGTGCGTCGACGACGCCGTCATCATGCGACGCGCGCTGGAGTACGTGAAGGCGTTCGACGGTGTCGTCGCGCAGCACGCCCAGGAGCCCCGGCTGACCGAGGGTGCCCAGATGAACGAGGGCGTCGTCTCCGCGGAACTCGGTCTCGGCGGCTGGCCCGCCGTCGCCGAGGAGTCGATCATCGCCCGCGACGTCCTGCTCGCCGCCCACGTCGGCTCCCGGGTGCACATCTGCCACCTGTCGACCGCCGGCTCGGTCGAGATCGTCCGCTGGGCGAAGGCCAAGGGCTGGAACGTCACCGCCGAGGTCACCCCGCACCACCTGCTCCTCACCGACGAGCTCGTACGCTCGTACGACCCGGTCTACAAGGTGAACCCGCCGCTGCGTACCGAGGCCGACGTGCTGGCCCTGCGCGAGGCGCTCGCCGACGGCACCATCGACTGCGTCGCCACCGACCACGCCCCGCACCCGCACGAGGACAAGGACTGCGAGTGGGCCGCCGCCGCCATGGGCATGGTGGGTCTGGAGACCGCGCTCTCCGTCGTCCAGCAGACGATGGTCGAGACGGGCCTGATCGACTGGGCGGGTGTCGCGGACCGCATGTCGTTCCGCCCCGCGGCCATCGGCCGCCTGGAAGGACACGGCCGGCCCGTCTCGGCCGGTGAGCCCGCCAACCTCACGCTGGTCGATCCGGCATACCGTGGTGTCGTGGACCCCGCGGGCTTCGCCTCCCGCAGCCGCAACACCCCGTACGAGGGGCGCGAGCTGCCGGGTCGCGTCACCCACACCTTCCTGCGGGGCCGTGCCACGGTCGTCGACGGGAAGCTCGCGTGACAACACTCACCCCCCTGTACCAGCTGGCCGCCGAACAGAAGTCGGCGGACGTGACCGACTGGCCCGCCCGCATCAGCTGGGTCGTCGCACTGATCGTCTTCATCGCCTTCGTCTACTGGCTGATGCGCCAGGGATGGAAGTGGCGGGGGAGTCTTCAGTCCGACCTGCCGGAGCTCTCCTCCACGCCGGAGGGGTACGCCGACTCCCGGCCGCTGCTGACGATGACCGGGCGCTATCACGCCTCGACGACCGCGGGCCAGTGGCTCGACCGGATCGTCGCCCACGGCCTCGGCACCCGCAGCCTCGTCGAGCTCACGCTGACCGAGCAGGGACTCGACGTCGTACGCCCCGGAGCGGCCGACTTCTTCGTCCCGGCGGCCCAGCTGCGTGACGCCCGGCTCGACAAGGGCATCGCGGGCAAGGTCCTCCCCGAGGGCGGCCTGCTGATCATCACCTGGGCGCTCGGCGACAAGCTGATCGACTCTGGGTTCCGCTCCGACCACGCGGCCGAGCACCCGGCCTGGGTCGACGCCGTCCACCACCTCACCAACAGCACTACGGAAGGCATCGCACGATGACGACCTCCACTCGGGGAGCCGCCAAAGCTCCCGCCGTACTCGTCCTGGAGGACGGCCGCGCCTTCCGCGGCCGCGCCTACGGGGCCGTGGGGGAGACCTTCGGAGAGGCGGTGTTCTCCACCGGCATGACCGGATACCAGGAGACGCTGACCGACCCGTCGTACCACCGCCAGGTCGTCGTGATGACCGCCCCGCACGTCGGCAACACCGGCGTGAACGACGAGGACCCCGAGTCGCAGCAGATCTGGGTCGCCGGATACGTGGTGCGCGACCCCGCCCGGGTGACCTCCAACTGGCGCTCGCGACGTTCGCTCGACGAGGAACTGGAGCGCCAGGGCGTCGTCGGCATCAGCGGCATCGACACCCGCGCCCTCACCCGCCACCTGCGCGAGCGCGGCGCCATGCGCGTCGGCATCTTCTCCGGTGACGCGGTCGCCGACGAGGCCACGCTGCTGGCCCGCGTGCTGGAGGCCCCCGAGATGGTGGGCGCCGACCTCTCCGCCGAGGTCGCGACCAAGGAGACGTACGTCGTCCCCGCGATCGGCACCAAGAAGTTCACCGTCGCCGCGATCGACCTCGGCATCAAGGGCATGACCCCGCACCGGATGGCCGAGCGCGGCATCGAGGTGCACGTGCTGCCCGCCACCGCCACCCTGGAGGACGTGTACGCGGTCGAGCCCGACGGCGTCTTCTTCTCCAACGGCCCCGGAGACCCGGCCACCGCCGACCACCCGGTCTCCGTCATGCAGGGTGTCCTGGAGCGCAGGACCCCGCTCTTCGGCATCTGCTTCGGCAATCAGATCCTGGGCCGCGCCCTCGGCTTCGGCACGTACAAGCTGAAGTACGGCCACCGCGGCATCAACCAGCCCGTGCAGGACCGCACGACCGGCAAGGTCGAGGTCACCGCGCACAACCACGGCTTCGCCGTCGACGCCCCGCTGGACAAGGTGTCCGACACGGCGTTCGGCCGCGCCGAGGTCTCCCACGTCTGCCTGAACGACCAGGTCGTCGAGGGACTGCACCTCCTCGACCAGCCTGCCTTCAGCGTCCAGTACCACCCCGAAGCAGCCGCGGGTCCCCACGACGCCGCGTACCTCTTCGACCGCTTCGTTTCCCTGATGGAGGGCCAGCGTGCCTAAGCGCTCCGATATCCAGTCCGTCCTGGTCATCGGCTCCGGCCCGATCGTCATCGGTCAGGCCGCCGAGTTCGACTACTCCGGCACCCAGGCCTGCCGCGTCCTCAGGTCCGAGGGCCTGCGCGTCATCCTGGTGAACTCCAACCCCGCGACGATCATGACCGACCCGGAGATCGCCGACGCCACGTACGTCGAGCCGATCACCCCCGAGTTCGTCGAGAAGATCATCGCCAAGGAGCGTCCCGACGCCCTGCTCCCGACGCTGGGCGGCCAGACCGCGCTCAACACCGCGATCTCCATGCACGAGAACGGTGTCCTGGAGAAGTACGGTGTCGAGCTCATCGGCGCCAATGTCGAGGCCATCAACAAGGGCGAGGACCGCGACCTCTTCAAGGGGGTCGTCGAGGCCGTCAACGCCAAGATCGGCCACGGCGAGTCCGCGCGCTCGGTCATCTGCCACACCATGGACGACGTGATCGGGGGCGTCGACACGCTCGGCGGCTACCCCGTCGTCGTCCGCCCCTCCTTCACCATGGGCGGCGCCGGTTCCGGCTTCGCCCACGACGAGGAGGAGCTGCGCCGGATCGCCGGTCAGGGCCTCACGCTCTCCCCGACCACCGAGGTGCTCCTGGAGGAGTCCATCCTCGGCTGGAAGGAGTACGAGCTGGAGCTGATGCGCGACAAGAACGACAACGTCGTGGTCGTCTGCTCCATCGAGAACTTCGACCCGATGGGCGTCCACACGGGTGACTCGATCACCGTCGCCCCGGCGATGACGCTCACCGACCGCGAGTACCAGCGCCTGCGCGACATCGGCATCGCGATCATCCGCGAGGTCGGCGTCGACACCGGCGGTTGCAACATCCAGTTCGCCATCGACCCGGTCGACGGCCGGGTCATCGTGATCGAGATGAACCCGCGCGTCTCCCGCTCCTCGGCGCTGGCGTCGAAGGCCACCGGCTTCCCGATCGCCAAGATCGCCGCCAAGCTGGCCGTCGGCTACACGCTCGACGAGATCCCCAACGACATCACCGAGAAGACCCCGGCCTCCTTCGAGCCGACCCTCGACTACGTCGTCGTCAAGGCGCCCCGCTTCGCCTTCGAGAAGTTCCCGTCCGCCGACTCGACCCTCACCACCACCATGAAGTCGGTGGGCGAGGCCATGGCGATCGGCCGCAACTTCACCGAGGCGCTGCAGAAGGCGCTGCGCTCCCTGGAGAAGAAGGGCTCGCAGTTCACCTTCGTCGGTGACCCCGGTGACAAGGCCGGGCTGCTGGCCGAGGCGGTCCGCCCGACCGACGGCCGGATCAACACGGTCATGCAGGCGATCCGGGCCGGCGCCACCCAGGAAGAGGTCTTCGACGCCACGAAGATCGACCCCTGGTTCGTCGACCAGCTCTTCCTCATCAAGGAGATCGCCGACGAGCTCGCCGCGGCCGACAAGCTCGACCCGGAACTGCTCGCCGAGGCCAAGCGGCACGGTTTCTCCGACGTCCAGATCGCCGAGATCCGTGACCTGCGCGAGGACGTCGTCCGCGAGGTGCGGCACGCGCTCGGTATCCGCCCGGTCTACAAGACGGTCGACACCTGCGCCGCCGAGTTCGCCGCGAACACGCCGTACTTCTACTCCAGTTACGACGAGGAGAGCGAGGTCGCGGCGCGCACCAAGCCCGCGGTGATCATCCTTGGCTCCGGCCCGAACCGCATCGGCCAGGGCATCGAGTTCGACTACTCCTGCGTCCACGCCTCCTTCGCGCTGAGCGACGCGGGCTACGAGACCGTGATGGTCAACTGCAACCCGGAGACGGTCTCCACCGACTACGACACCTCCGACCGTCTGTACTTCGAGCCGCTGACGCTCGAGGACGTGCTGGAGATCGTGCACGCCGAGTCCCTCGCGGGTCCGATCGCCGGTGTCGTCGTCCAGCTCGGCGGCCAGACCCCGCTGGGTCTGTCGCAGGCGCTCAAGGACAACGGTGTGCCGGTCGTCGGCACGTCCCCGGAGGCGATCCACGCCGCCGAGGACCGCGGCGCCTTCGGCCGCGTGCTGGCCGAGGCCGGACTCCCGGCCCCGAAGCACGGCACCGCCACCACGTTCAGCGAGGCCAAGGCCATCGCCGACGAGATCGGCTACCCCGTCCTCGTACGCCCGTCGTACGTGCTCGGCGGCCGCGGCATGGAGATCGTGTACGACGAGACGCGGCTCTCCTCGTACATCGCCGAGTCCACCGAGATCAGCCCCACCCGGCCGGTCCTGGTCGACCGCTTCCTCGACGACGCGATCGAGATCGACGTCGACGCGCTGTACGACGGCACCGAGCTCTACCTCGGCGGCGTCATGGAGCACATCGAGGAAGCCGGCATCCACTCCGGCGACTCCGCCTGCGCGCTGCCTCCGATCACCCTCGGCGGCTACGACATCAAGCGGCTGCGCGCCTCCACCGAGGGCATCGCCAAGGGTGTCGGCGTGCGTGGGCTGATCAACATCCAGTTCGCGCTCTCCGGCGACATCCTGTACGTCCTGGAGGCCAACCCGCGCGCCTCCCGCACCGTCCCCTTCACCTCGAAGGCGACCGCGGTCCCGCTCGCCAAGGCCGCCGCCCGCATCTCGCTGGGCGCGACCATCGCCGAGCTCCGTGAGGAGGGCCTGCTGCCGAGGAACGGCGACGGCGGCACCCTGCCGCTGGACGCGCCGATCTCCGTCAAGGAGGCCGTCATGCCGTGGTCGCGGTTCCGCGACATCCACGGCCGCGGTGTCGACACCGTCCTCGGCCCGGAGATGCGGTCCACCGGTGAGGTCATGGGCATCGACTCGGTCTTCGGCACGGCGTACGCCAAGTCGCAGGCCGGGGCGTACGGCCCGCTTCCCACCAAGGGCCGGGCGTTCATCTCGGTCGCCAACCGGGACAAGCGCTCGATGATCTTCCCGGCGCGCGAGCTGGTCGCCCACGGCTTCGAGCTGATGGCCACCTCCGGCACGGCCGAGGTCCTCAAGCGCAACGGCATCAACGCCACCGTCGTGCGCAAGCAGTCCGAGGGCCAGGGCCCGGACGGCGAGCGGACCATCGTCCAGCTCATCCACGACGGCGAGGTCGACCTGATCGTCAACACGCCGTACGGGACGGGCGGCAGGCTCGACGGCTACGAGATCCGTACCGCTGCGGTGGCCCGCGCGGTTCCGTGCCTGACCACGGTCCAGGCGCTCGCGGCCGCCGTCCAGGGCATCGACGCGCTCAACCACGGAGACGTCGGCGTACGTTCCCTCCAGGAACACGCGGAACGTCTGACCGCGGCACGCGACTAGAAGCCCAGCAGGGGGACACCGGAAACGGTGTCCCCCTCTCTGTGAGGACACCCCCATGTACAAGTTCTTCTTCCGGCTGGTCTTCCAGCGGATGGACCCGGAGCAGGCCCACTACCTGGCCTTCCGGTGGATCCGTCTCGCGGTCCGGATTCCCGTACTGCGTACGTTCGTCGCCGCCGCGCTCGCCCCCCGGTACAAGGAGCTGCGCACCGAGGCCCTCGGCCTGCGCATGCACGGTCCGTTCGGCCTCGCGGCGGGGTTCGACAAGAACGCCGTCGCGATCGACGGCATGTCGATGCTGGGCTTCGACCACATCGAGATCGGCACGGTCACCGGCGAGCCGCAGCCCGGCAACCCCAAGAAGCGCCTCTTCCGCCTCGTGGCGGACCGCGCGCTGATCAACCGCATGGGGTTCAACAACGAGGGCTCCGCGGCCGTGGCGGAGCGCCTGGCCGCCCGTAACCCGGTCTTCCGGACGACGGTCGGTGTCAACATCGGCAAGACGAAGGTCGTACCGGAGGCCGAGGCCGTCGGCGACTACGTGAAGTCCACCGAGCGGCTCGCCCACCACGCCGACTACCTGGTCGTCAACGTCTCCTCGCCCAACACCCCCGGCCTGCGCAACCTCCAGGCCACCGAGGCACTGCGCCCGCTGCTCACAGCCGTGCGCGAGGCCGCCGACCGCACCGTCACCGACCGCCGGGTCCCGCTGCTCGTCAAGATCGCCCCCGATCTCGCGGACGAGGACGTCGACGCGGTCGCCGACCTCGCGGTCGAGCTGGGCCTGGACGGCATCATCGCCACCAACACCACCATCGCCCGCGACGGCCTCGGGCTGAAGTCCTCGCCGTCGCTGGTCGAGGAGACCGGCGGACTCTCCGGCGCGCCCCTCAAGGCGCGTTCCCTGGAGGTCCTGCAGCGGCTCTACACGCGCGTCGGTGACGAGATCACCCTCGTGGGCGTCGGCGGCATCGAGACCGCCGAGGACGCCTGGCAGCGCATCCTCGCCGGCGCCACCCTCGTCCAGGGGTACAGCGCCTTCATCTACGAGGGCCCGTTCTACGCCCGTGCGATCCACAAGGGCCTGGCCGCCCGTCTCGCGGCTTCCCCGTACGCCACCCTCGCCGAGGCCGTCGGCGCCGAGACCCGGAAGGTCATGAAGTGATCCCTGAACCCTTCGGCGCGCGGCTGCGCCGCGCCATGGACAGCCGTGGGCCGCTCTGCGTCGGCATCGACCCGCACGCCTCGCTGCTGACCTCCTGGGGCCTGAACGACGACGTCGCGGGCCTGGAGCGCTTCACCCGTACCGTCGTCGACGCGCTGGCCGACCGGGTCGCCGTCCTCAAGCCGCAGTCCGCGTTCTTCGAGCGGTTCGGCTCGCGCGGCATCGCCGTCCTGGAGAAGGCGGTCGAGGACGCCCGGGCGGCCGGCGCGCTCGTCCTGATGGACGCCAAGCGCGGCGACATCGGCTCCACCATGGGCGCCTACGCGGCCACCTACCTGGACAAGGACTCGCCGCTCTTCTCCGACGCGCTCACCGTCTCGCCCTACCTCGGCTTCGGCTCGCTGCGCCCGGCACTCGACGCGGCGGTCATCTCCGGTGCGGGCGTCTTCGTCCTCGGTCTCACCTCCAACCCGGAGGGTGCCGAGGTGCAGCGTGCCGCGGCGGCGGACGGCCGGTCGCTGGCCCAGGTGATGCTCGACCACGTGGCCGCGGAGAACGAGGGCGCCGAGCCGCTCGGCTCGGTCGGTGCGGTGATCGGCGCCACACTCGGCGACGCGGGTGTGGATCTGGCGGTCAACGGACCGCTGCTGGCTCCGGGCATCGGAGCGCAGGGAGCCACCCCGGCCGATCTTCCGGGCGTCTTCGGTGCCGCCGTGGGCAATGTGCTGCCGAGCGTGAGCCGGGGTGTGCTGCGTCACGGACCGGACGCGGCAGGGCTGCGCGAAGCCGCCGAACGGCTCACCGACGAAGTGCGTGCGGCCGTCCGGGGAAGCTGACCATGTCACGTAACTGCGTGTTGGCGGAATCATGACCGAAAAACTCGGTTGTTATGCCTGAAATGTCCTGGTCGGCAAAGGCTGACCAGGACTTTTCCGCTGTTCTCGCTGACTCAGGCGGCCTTGGCCGCTAGTCTCCGTCGAGAGCCAACGCGCACAGGTTGTTCGTTGCTCACCAGGTGTGGGCCGACTAGGTTCCTCACCGGTCCGTATCCGACAGATCGACATCCGAGGTGACGTAGGCGTGGCTCTTCCGCCCCTTACCCCTGAACAGCGCGCAGCCGCGCTCGAAAAGGCCGCCGCGGCTCGCCGGGAGCGGGCCGAGGTCAAGAATCGACTCAAGCACTCCGGCGCCTCCCTCCACGAGGTCATCAAGCAGGGTCAGGAGAACGACGTCATCGGCAAGATGAAGGTCTCCGCGCTCCTTGAGTCCCTGCCGGGCGTGGGCAAGGTCCGCGCCAAGCAGATCATGGAGCGGCTCGGGATCTCCGAGAGCCGCCGTGTGCGGGGTCTCGGCTCGAACCAGATTGCCTCCCTGGAGCGAGAGTTCGGCGGCTCGGCCGCCTGACGTTCTCAGGCACTCCTGAGAACGGGGATAATCGCTCCATGGCTGCAACATCCCGGGGGACGTCCCCCGCACCCCCGGACGTACGTCCGCGGCTGACCGTGCTCTCCGGCCCCTCCGGGGTCGGCAAGAGCACGGTCGTCGCTCATATGCGCAAGGCGCACCCCGAGGTCTGGCTCTCGGTGTCGGCGACGACCCGGAAGCCGCGCCCCGGCGAGCGCAACGGTGTCCACTACTTCTTCGTGGACAACGACGAGTTCGACAAGCTGATCGCCAACGGCGAGCTGCTGGAATGGGCCGAGTTCGCCGGAAACCGGTACGGCACGCCCCGCCGCGCCGTGCTCGAGCGCCTCGACTCCGGTGAGCCGGTTCTCCTGGAGATCGACCTCCAGGGTGCCCGGCTGGTCCGTCAGTCGATGTCCGACGCGCAGCTGGTCTTCCTCGCGCCGCCGGGCTGGGACGAACTGGTGCGCCGGCTCACCGGTCGCGGGACCGAGCCGCCCGAGGTCATCGAGCGGCGGCTGGCAGCCGCGAAGATCGAACTCGCGGCCGAATCCGAGTTCGATACGACGCTGGTCAACACCTCCGTCGAGGACGTATCGCGTGAGCTGCTAGCCTTGATGCTGCAGGCTTCCGCCCGCCGTGAGAGCCGCGACTGACGCAGCCGACCCGGAGCACCACCCCGGCGGAACCCGCACAGTCAAAGGTCTCTTTTTGATCTTTACCCCCTTCGGAAGGCAGAGAGTGTCCTCTTCCATCACCACGCCCGAGGGCATCATCAACCCGCCGATTGATGAGCTCCTCGAAGCCACCGACTCGAAGTACAGCCTTGTCATCTACGCCGCCAAGCGCGCGCGTCAGATCAACGCTTACTACTCGCAGCTCGGTGAGGGCCTCCTCGAGTACGTCGGTCCGCTCGTCGACACCCACGTGCACGAGAAGCCGCTGTCGATCGCACTCCGCGAGATCAACGCGGGCCTGCTGACCTCCGAGGCCATCGAGGGCCCCGCGCAGTAAGCAGGAACAGCACCTTCACCACAGGCCCGGCGGTCACCACCGCCGGGCCTGTGGTGTGTCCGGGGCCGTGGGAGCCGCCCGGACGCCGTGAGGCAGCATGGGGGGTGTACGTGTCCGAGTACGTGCCCGAATGCGGGGAGACGCAGTGGAGAAGCCGAAGGTCGTTCTGGGTGTCAGCGGGGGCATCGCCGCCTACAAGGCGTGCGAGCTGCTGCGACGGCTGACCGAGTCCGGCCACGACGTACGGGTCGTGCCGACCGCGTCCGCGCTGAACTTCGTGGGCGCCGCCACCTGGTCGGCGCTCTCCGGGCATCCGGTGTCGACCGAGGTGTGGAACGACGTCCACGAGGTGCCGCACGTCCGTATCGGACAGGACGCGGACCTGGTCGTGGTCGCCCCCGCCACCGCGGACATGCTGGCCAAGGCCGCCCACGGCCTCGCCGACGACCTCCTCACCAACACGCTCCTCACCGCCCGCTGCCCGGTGGTCTTCGCGCCCGCCATGCACACCGAGATGTGGGAGCACCCCGCCACCCAGGAGAACGTCGCCACGCTGCGCCGCCGCGGCGCCGTCGTCATCGAGCCCGCCGTCGGACGGCTCACCGGCGTCGACACCGGCAAGGGCCGGCTCCCCGATCCCGGCGAGATCTTCGAGGTCTGCCGCCGCGTGCTGACCCGCGGACCCGTCGGACCCGACCTGGCCGGCCGCCATGTGGTGATCAGCGCGGGCGGTACGCGGGAGCCGCTCGACCCGGTCCGCTACCTCGGCAACCGCTCCTCCGGCAAGCAGGGGTACGCGCTGGCCCGCACCGCGGTCGCCCGTGGCGCCAGGGTCACCCTGATCGAGGCCAATACCGGCCTGCCCGATCCGTCCGGGGCCGACATCGTCCGGGTCGGGACCGCGGCGCAGCTGCGCGAAGCGGTGCTGAAGGCCGCGGCAGACGCCGATGTCGTGGTGATGGCGGCCGCGGTCGCCGACTTCCGGCCGGCCGAGTACGCCCAGGGAAAGATCAAGAAGAAGGACGGCCAGGAGCCCGCGCCCATCGTGCTCGTCCGCAATCCGGACGTTCTCGCCGAGATCTCCGCCGAGCGCGCCACCCCGGACCAGATCGTCGTCGGCTTCGCCGCCGAGACCGACGACGTCCTCGCCAACGGTCGCGAGAAGCTCCGGCGCAAGGGTTGTGACCTGCTCGTCGTCAACGAGGTGGGGGAGCGCAAGACCTTCGGGTCCGAGGAGAACGAGGCCGTGGTGCTCGCGGCCGACGGCGCCGAGACCCCGGTGCCGTACGGGCCGAAGGAAGGACTCGCCGACACGGTCTGGGATCTGGTGGCGGCGCGTTTCGTATGAATTTCGCGATCCGGCTCCACGAATGGTACAAAAACTCTTATATTCGGGCGTAAGTGACCTCTCTCCAGGGTGTTCGCCGTGCCGCGGGCGCCAGTGCCGCAGGTCACAGAACTCCCAAAGGGCGAGACACGTTGTCCGTCAACCGGCGACGACCGATAAACTGACCCCGGACAGTGCCGGGCGCAGCTCCCGGCCGTCCGCCAATGATCAGCCAGCAGCCGCTGCAACCCCAGGGAGCGATGTGTCCCGCCGTCTCTTCACCTCGGAGTCCGTCACCGAGGGTCACCCCGACAAGATCGCTGACCAGATCAGCGACACCATTCTCGACGCCCTCCTGCGCGAGGACCCGACTTCGCGCGTCGCCGTCGAGACCTTGATCACCACCGGTCTGGTGCATGTCGCGGGTGAGGTCACGACCAAGGCCTACGCCGACATCCCGACTCTGGTGCGCAACAAGATCCTGGAGATCGGCTACGACTCCTCGAAGAAGGGCTTCGACGGCGCCTCCTGTGGCGTGTCGGTGTCCATCGGGGCCCAGTCGCCCGACATCGCCCAGGGCGTCGACACCGCGTACGAGAAGCGGGTCGAGGGTGCCTCCCGGAGGGACGAGGAGGACGAGCTCGACAAGCAGGGCGCAGGCGACCAGGGCCTGATGTTCGGCTACGCCTGCGACGAGACCCCGGAGCTCATGCCGCTCCCGATCTACGTGGCGCACCGCCTCTCGCGCCGGCTCTCCGAGGTCCGCAAGAACGGGACCATCCCGTACCTGCGCCCCGACGGCAAGACCCAGGTCACCATCGAGTACGACGGCGACAAGGCCGTCCGTCTCGACACCGTCGTCGTCTCCTCGCAGCACGCCAGCGACATCGACCTCGACTCGCTGCTCGCCCCCGACATCCGCGAGTTCGTCGTCGAGCACGTTCTCGCGCAGCTGATCGAGGACGGCATCAAGCTGGACACCGACGGCTACCGGCTGCTGGTCAACCCGACCGGCCGCTTCGAGATCGGCGGCCCGATGGGCGACGCCGGTCTGACCGGCCGCAAGATCATCATCGACACGTACGGCGGCATGGCCCGCCACGGTGGCGGCGCCTTCTCGGGCAAGGACCCGTCGAAGGTGGACCGCTCGGCGGCGTACGCGATGCGCTGGGTCGCCAAGAACGTCGTCGCCGCGGGCCTCGCGGCCCGTTGCGAGGTGCAGGTCGCGTACGCGATCGGCAAGGCCGAGCCGGTGGGCCTGTTCGTCGAGACGTTCGGCACGGCCGCGGTCGAGACCGAGAAGATCGAGCACGCCATCGGCGAGGTCTTCGACCTCCGCCCGGCCGCGATCATCCGCGACCTCGACCTGCTGCGTCCGATCTACGCCCAGACCGCGGCCTACGGCCACTTCGGCCGCGAGCTCCCCGACTTCACCTGGGAGCGGACGGACCGCGTGGACGCACTGCGTACGGCGGCCGGGCTGTAGGCCTGCCGCACCCGCTCCGTACGCCGGGGCCCGGACACCGCACGCGGGGTGTCCGGGCCCCGGCGCGTGTCGGCCGGGGCGGTCCCGCCGGGACATCCGTCCGGGGCCGCTGTCAGTGGCGTCTGGTAGGAATTTGGCTGTGAGCAGCGACGACGAGCAGTCCACGGAGCCCGGAGCCGGGGCGCCGGAGCAGCTTGCGTTCATCCGGGAGACCGTGCGGCAGGCGAAGGTGCCGCGGGCCAAACCGCGGACCTGGCGCGGCGCCACCCTCGCCAAGGAACTGCCCGTCGCCCGGGTGCTGGTCAACAAGGGCGTACTCCATCTCGACCAGTACTTCGACTACGCCGTCCCGGAGGAGCTCGACGCCGAGGCGCAGCCCGGGGTGCGGGTACGGGTGCGGTTCGGCGCCGGCGGACGCAACGTCCGGGGCGGCCGCCGCGAGGGCGGCGGCCTGATCGACGGTTTCCTCATCGAGCGGCGGGCCGAATCGGACTACCCGGGAGCGCTCGCCGCCCTCGCCTACGTCGTGTCGCCCGAGCCGGTGCTCGGACCCGAGCTGCTCGCCCTGTCTCGTGCCGTGGCCGACAGATACGCGGGCAGCCTCGCCGATGTGCTGCAGCTCGCCGTGCCACCGAGGAACGGCAGGGCCGAGGCCAAGGCCTCCCCGGAGCCGTTGTCGCCACCCGCGGCGCCGTCGGCCGGAAGCTGGGAGCGGTACGAGCAGGGGCCCGCGTTCCTGAGAGCGCTGGCCGAGGGCGGGGCGCCCCGGGCCGTGTGGACCGCGCTGCCCGGGCCGCACTGGCCCCAGGAGATCGCCAGGGCCGTCGCGGCGACCCTGGCCTCGGGGCGGGGCGCGCTCGTGGTCGTACCGGACGGACGCGTTGCCGGGCGGGTGGACGCGGCGCTCACCGGACTGCTCGGGACGGGCCACCATGCCCTGCTGACCGCCGACTCGGGACCTGAGAAGCGCTACCGGGAATGGCTCGCCGTGCGGCGCGGATCGGTGCGCGCGGTGGTCGGGACCAGGGCCGCCATGTTCGCCCCGGTCGCGGACCTGGGCCTGGTCGCCGTCTGGGACGACGGCGACTCCAGCCACAGCGACGACAACGCCCCCTTTCCGCACGTCCGGGAGGTTCTGGAGCTGCGGGCCGCGCACGGCCGGTGCGCGTTCCTGCTCGGCGGGACGAACTGCACCGTGGAGGCCGCCCAGCTGGTGGAGAGCGGCTGGGCACTGCCTCTGCGCGCGGACCGGGAACAGCTGCGGACCGCCGCGCCCCTGGTGCGTACCGTCGGCGACGGCGAACTGGCCCGGGACGGTGCGGCCAGGGCCGCCAGGCTGCCCAGCCTCGCCTGGCAGACGGTGCGCGACGGGCTGCGTGACGGCCCCGTGCTGGTGCAGGTGCCGCGCCGCGGGTACGCACCGCGGCTGGCCTGCGAGCGCTGCCGCGAGCCCGCCCGCTGCCGGCACTGCGCCGGTCCGCTGGAGGCACCGGACCAGCGGGATCTCAACTGCACCTGGTGCGGGCGGGCCGAGACCGCCTGGCACTGCGCCGCCTGCGGCTCGAACCGGCTGCGGGCCCGGATCGTCGGCGCCCGCCGGACCGCCGAGGAGCTCGGCCGGGCCTTCCCGGCCGTGCCGGTGCGGACGTCCGGCCGTGACCACATCCTGGATTCGGTGCCGGACGCGCCCGCACTGGTGGTCAGCACCCCTGGCGCCGAACCCGTCGCCGAGCGCGGCTACGCGGCGGCGCTGCTGCTGGACGGCTGGGCGATGGTCGGCCGCCCCGACCTGCGGGCCGGCGAGGAGGCACTGCGCCGCTGGACGGCCGCCGCCTCGCTCGTACGGGGACAGCCCGAGGGCGGCACCGTGGTGATCGTCGCCGAACCGACCCTGCGGCCCGTCCAGGCACTGGTGCGCTGGGATCCGGTCGGCCACGCCCGGCGCGAACTGGCCGAACGCGCCGAACTGGGCTTCCCGCCGGTGTCCCGGATGGCTTCGGTGACCGGCTCCCCGGAGGCGCTCGCCGCCTTCCTGGCCGCTGCGGAGCTGCCGTCGGACGCCGAGGTGCTCGGTCCGGTCCCGGTGCCCGGCACCGAACCCGGCAGGCCCCGCAGACCGTGGGACGCACCACCGGGGGAGAGCTGGGAGCGGGCGCTGCTCAGGGTGCCGCCGGGCAGCGGCGCCGCACTGGCCACCGCCCTCAAAACGGCCCAGGCGGCACGGACCGCCCGGGGGAACAGCGATCCGGTACGGATCAGGATCGACCCCCCGGACATCGGCTGACCCGGTCCGCCGATGTCCGGCAGCCGCCGCACATGCGACTGCCCCGCCGTGCACCGGGCACGGTGGGGCAGAGGGTGGTCCGGTCAGCCGTTGCGCGGGCCGGGGAAGACGCCGGGGCGCAGGTCCTCGCGCAGCGACGGCCGGTCCGCGGAGGGCTGCGGCGGCATCGAGCGGGCAGCGGGTACGGCGGGCAGCACCGGCGCCGGGCCGGAACCCGGCGTCACGGAGAGCGGACGCGGCACCGCGGTCTCGGCGGACACCACCTCGGCGGCGTCCGGCTGAGGGGCGTTCCGGCGGGCGCCGTAGCGGCGGTGGACCGCCTGCTTGGTGACCCCGAGCGCGGAGCCCACCGCATCCCAGGAGAAGCCCAGTGAGCGGTCGAAGTCCACTGCCGCTGTCACCAGCGTCTCGACGCTGTCGCGCAGCTCCTGGGCCAGTCTGACGGTGGGGGCCGGGGCCCTGCCGTAGACGACGAAGCCCGTGGACGGGCCGGAGCGGCGCGGACGGTAGACGTTGCCCAACTGGGCGGTGAGCGTGCGCAGTGCGTCCACCTGCCGCCGGACCCGCTCGATGTCCCGCACCAACAGATGCAGGCTGGCCCGCGCTTGGGCGTCATGGGTTGCGTGGTCGGCCATGAAGAAGCCTCTCGAACCGGCGTTGAAAGGGACCGGGCCGCACCGTGGCGGGGCCCGCTTCGGTCAATCTCTCTTGACCAACGCCTCACCCGGTGATCTGGTCACGCTTTCAGGGGCGTATCCGCATATGCGCGGGGCGCACGGCCGTGCGTACGCCCCCCGGCCGATGGTCATAGACTGGTGCGTTGCTCGTCACCGTACGTTTCGGCCCGAGAGGCAGTCAGCCCCCCATGAAGCTCGTCTTCGCAGGCACCCCCGAGGTAGCCGTACCCGCCCTGGACGCCCTGCTCGCCTCCGGCCGCCATGAGGTGGCCGCCGTCGTCACCCGCCCCGACGCACCTGCCGGGCGCGGGCGCCGGCTGGTCGCGAGCCCCGTCGCCGAGCGCGCCGAGGAGGCCGGGATCGAGGTGCTCAAGCCGGCCCGGCCGCGCGACGAGGACTTCCTCGCACGGCTTCGGGAGATCGCCCCGGACTGCTGTCCGGTCGTCGCCTACGGGGCCCTGCTGCCCAAGGCCGCCCTCGACGTTCCCGCCCGCGGCTGGGTCAACCTCCACTTCTCGCTGCTTCCCGCCTGGCGCGGCGCCGCCCCTGTGCAGCACTCGGTGATGGCCGGCGACGAGGTCACCGGCGCCTCGACCTTCCTGATCGAGGAGGGGCTCGACTCGGGGCCGGTGTACGGCGTGCTGACCGAGGAGGTACGGCCCACGGACACCAGCGGCGATCTGCTGACCCGGCTCGCCTTCGCCGGTGCCGGACTGCTCTCCGCCACCATGGACGGCATCGAGGACGGCACCCTGCACGCCGTGCCGCAGCCCGTGGACGGCGTCACCCTCGCCCCCAAGATCACCGTCGAGGACGCCCAGGTGCAGTGGTCCGCGCCGGCGCTGCGGGTCGATCGCGTGGTGCGCGGCTGCACCCCGGCCCCCGGGGCATGGACGATCTTCCGTGGGGAACGCCTCAAGCTGGTCCAGGCCGCACCTGTTCTGGACCGCGCGGACCTGGCGCCGGGCGAACTGTCCGCGTCCAAGAACAACGTGTACGTCGGCACCGGATCGCACGCCGTCGAACTGCTCTGGGTCCAGCCGCAGGGCAAGAAGCCGATGCGGGCCGCGGACTGGGCGCGCGGCGTGCGCATCGTGCCGGGGGAACTGCTGGGCATCTGACGGCCGTCCGGATCGGGCCGGGCCCATGTGCCGGCCACCGGCGTCCGGGCGGGAGCGCATGACCGTCCGCCGGGCCGCCCGGGCGGCCCGGCAGGTCACCCAGCCGCCGCCCCGGTGGGGAGGGATTACGCTGGGAGGATTCGCCCCTCACCATCAGCGGAGCACCTTTCACGTGAACGACCAGCAGCGTCGCCGTCCCGCCAAGCCGCATCGCCGGCCCCAGAAGGACCCGGTCCGGTTCCTCGCCTTCGAGGCACTCAGGGCCGTCGACGAACGCGATGCGTACGCCAACCTCGTCCTGCCCCCGCTGCTGAAGAAGGCACGGGCCAAGGGCGACTTCGACGCCAGGGACGCGGCGCTGGCGACCGAGCTGGTCTACGGGACGCTGCGCCGTCAGGGCACGTACGACGCGATCGTCGCGGCCTGCATCGACCGGCCGCTGCGCGAGGTCGACCCGCCGGTCCTCGACGTGCTCAACATGGGCGTGCACCAGCTGCTCGGGACCCGTATCCCCACCCATGCCGCCGTCTCCGCCAGTGTGGAGCTGGCCCGGGTGGTACTCGGTGAGGGCCGCGCCAAGTTCGTCAACGCCGTGCTGCGGAAGGTCGCGGCGGACGATCTCGACGGCTGGGTGGCGCGCGTCGCCCCTTCGTACGACGAGGACGCCGAGGACCACCTCGCGGTCGTGCACTCGCACCCGCGCTGGATCGTCTCCGCGCTCTGGGACGCGCTGGGAGGCGGCCGCGCCGGTATCGAGGACCTCCTCGAAGCCGACAACGAACGGCCCGAGGTCACCCTGGTCGCCCGCCCCGGCCGCTCGACCACCGAGGAGTTGCTCACCGCCCTCGGCGACGAGAACGGCCTGCCCGGCCGCTGGTCGCCCCACGCGGTGCGGATGGCGGAGGGCGGCGAGCCCGGTGCCCTGACCGCTGTGCAGGAGGGCCGCGCCGGGGTCCAGGACGAGGGCAGTCAGCTGGTGGCCGCAGCCCTCGCCGATGCCCCGGTGGACGGCAGCGACGCCCGCTGGCTCGACGGCTGCGCCGGACCGGGCGGCAAGGCGGCGCTGCTCGCCGCCCTCGCCGCCGGACGCGGCGCCGCACTGCTCGCCGCCGAGAAGCAGCCGCACCGGGCCCGCCTCGTGGAGCGGGCGCTGGCCGGCAACCCCGGCCCGTACCAGGTGATCACCGCCGACGGCACCCGGCCGCCGTGGCAGCCCGGCACCTTCGACCGGGTCCTGATGGACGTACCGTGCTCCGGCCTCGGCGCGCTGCGCCGCCGCCCGGAGTCCCGCTGGAGGCGCCGCCCGGAGGACCTGGAGAGCTTCGCCCCGCTGCAACGGGGTCTGCTCCGGGAGGCATTGAAGGCGGTCCGGGTCGGCGGAATCGTCGGGTACGCGACCTGCTCACCGCATCTCGCGGAGACCCGGGTGGTCGTCGAGGACGTGCTCAAGGGGCGCGGCGGCGAGCCGGCCGCGGCGGAGTGGGTGGACGCCCGCCCGCTGATGCCCGGAGTGCCCGCGCTGGGCGACGGACCCGACGTCCAGCTGTGGCCGCACCTGCACGGCACGGACGCGATGTACCTGGCGCTGTTGCGGCGCACGGCCTGACAGCGGCCCTCCGGGCCCTCGGTGCGGGCCGAATCGCCGGGATTATGCGAACTGTAATGATCCCGTGAGGCTTTGGGCCGCACCGAGGCGGGGAAGTGCCGCAGAACGTGGCACGCTTGGCACATGGCCCAGATCAACCCGAGCATCCTGTCCGCCGACTTCGCCCGTCTCGCAGAGGAGGCGAAGGCCGTCGAAGGCGCGGACTGGCTCCACGTCGACGTGATGGACAACCACTTCGTGCCCAATCTGACCCTCGGCGTGCCGATCGTGGAGTCGCTCAGCAGGGCCACGGAGACTCCGCTGGACTGCCATCTGATGATCGAGGACCCGGACCGCTGGGCGCCCCGGTACGTCGAGGCGGGCGCCGGTTCGGTCACCTTCCACGTCGAGGCCGCGGCGGCGCCCGTGCGGCTGGCGCGGGAGATCCGGGCCAAGGGTGCGCGCGCCGCCATGGCGCTCAAGCCGGCGACGCCCGTCGAGCCGTACGAGGATCTGCTTCCGGAGCTCGACATGCTCCTGATCATGACGGTCGAGCCGGGCTTCGGCGGCCAGGCGTTCCTGGACATCATGCTGCCCAAGATCCGCCGTACCCGTGAGCTGATCTCCAAGCACGGTCTTGAGCTCTGGCTCCAGGTCGACGGGGGTGTCTCGGAGTCCACCATCGAAAGGTGCGCCGAGGCGGGTGCGGACGTCTTCGTCGCCGGCTCGGCGGTGTACGGCGCACAGGACCCGGCCGAGGCGGTACGAGCTCTGCGTGCCAGGGCGGACGGGGCGACCGCCGCGGCGGCCTGGGCGTGCGGCCACTGACGCCCGGGGAGACGTCGGCAGCGGCGCGGGCGCGGGTTCCGGTCCCCGATTCCGGTCGGTCCGGCCAAGTGCAGATGAACGCGGTCCGACGGGACCGATCAAGGGTCGCCGTATCTGACAGGATGAACGGCGTATCGAGCGTGTGAACAGCAGTGAGGAGATCGCGGTGTCTGCAATGTCGGCGGGACGGTCCGCCCTGCGGATGGGGCCCGCGGAGCTGGTGCAGGCGGCGGCCATGGCCCGTCGCTTCTACCTTGAGGGGAAGTCGAAGATCCAGATCGCCGAGGAGTTCGGCGTCAGCCGCTTCAAGGTGGCCCGGGTCCTGGAGACGGCTCTCGAGCGCGACCTCGTACGGATCGAGATCAGGGTCCCCGCGGAACTGGACGCGGAGCGCTCCGATGCGCTGCGGGCCCGCTACGGGCTGCGGCACGCGGTCGTCGTGGAGTCGCCCGCCGAGGAGCAGGACGACGCCGCGGACCCGGAGAACCTGGGCGAGGTCGCGGCCGAGCTCCTGGGCGAACTGGTGAACGAAGGCGATGTGCTGGGGCTGGCCTGGGGCCGGTCCACCATTCACATGGCGGCGGCCCTCGACCGGCTGCCGCCGTGCACGGTCGTGCAGCTGACCGGGGTGTACGACGCGGGAACGGCCGAGCGCGGCTCGGTCGAGGCGGTCCGCCGGGCCGCCCAGGTGTCCGGCGGCGAGGCCCACCCCATCTATGCACCGATGCTGCTGCCCGACCCGGCCACGGCCGCCGCGCTGCGCCACCAGACCGGCATCGCGCGCGCCTTCGAGTACTTCGACAAGGTGACCGTCGCCGCAGTCTCCATCGGCTCCTGGGAGCCGGGCATCTCCACCGTGCACGACATGCTCTCCGACACCGAGCGGGCCCACTACGCCTCGCTCGGCGTCGCCGCGGAGATGTCCGCGCACCTCTTCGACACGGAGGGCCGCCGGGTCGGCCGCGACCTGGGGGAGCGCTGCATCACGGTCGAGGCGGACCGGTTGCGCCGGATTCCCGAGGTGGTGGCGATCGCGGGCGGCCAACGGAAGGCGGCGGCGATCGGGGCGGTACTGCGGTCCGGGCTCGTCACCAGCCTGGTGACGGACACGGCCGCGGCCGACTATCTGCTGACGGAGTCCGCGGCGCCGCGACGGCCCGCGCTGGAGCGCGCCGACCCGGACGGCATCTAGTGCTGTGACCGGAAAGGTTTGCCGGGAAGCTCGCGTTGTCCGGTGCGGTGCATCGCAAGGCGGAGCATCGCCCGCGTACTGGATGTACTCG
>NZ_JBHVWN010000021.1:0-97550 GCF_042882275.1 Streptomyces sp. NPDC058231
TACTGCAGGGGGGACCCTGTGGGAGAGTAGGACGCCGCCGAACAATTATTCCGGGAAAGCCCCGCACCTCTGGTGCGGGGCTTTTCTGCGTTCACGGGCCGTTAACCACCCGGGACTCCTCGTAGAGTGTGTGGTGGGGTTCATCGTTTCAGAGCCGACCGGCTGCTTTGAGAGCAAGATAGGCGTCGGCCAGAGCCGGAGAGAGATTGTCAGGTGTGGCATCGACAACCACCACGCCTTGGCGCTGGAGCTGTTCTGCGGTGCGGAACCGCTGAGCCCGGGTCTGGCTCGCCGCCGCAGCCTCGTAGACCGCGTCCACGGTGCCGCGGGCGTCGGCCATCTTCTCGATGTGTGGATCGGCGACCGCAGCCACCAGCACCGTGTGGCGGTGGGTGAGCTGCGGCAGGACGGGGAGCAGCCCCTCTTCTACCGGGGCCGCGTCCAGACTGGTGAGAAGAACGATCAGAGAGCTCCGAGGGGCGCCGGCCAGGGCGGCGGCGCTGAGACCGCGGGCATCGGTCTCCACCAATTCGGAATCGAGCGGGGCCAGCGCAGCCACCATGGCGGACAGCACCTCACGCGAACCGCGCCCCTGGACCCGGGCTCGGACTCGGCGATCGTAGGCGAGCAGATCCACACGGTCGCCGGCGCGTGTCGCAAGAGCCGTGAGGAGCAGCGTCGCATCCATCGCGGCATCGAGACGGGGTACATCGCCGACCCGGCCCGCTGAGGTGCGTCCGGTGTCGAGAACGACGAGGATGTGGCGATCCCGCTCGGGACGCCACGTACGGACCGCGACGGCCGACTGTCGCGCTGTCGCCCGCCAGTCGATGGAACGGGTGTCGTCACCGGGGACGTAAGGACGCAGACTGTCGAACTCCGTGCCCTCGCCCCGCGTCAGCATGCTGGTACGACCGTCGAGTTCACGGAGCCGGGCAAGCCGCGACGGCAGGTGCTTGCGGCTGGTGAACGGCGGCAGCACCCGCACGGTCCACGGGACCGAGTGATTCCCCTGCCGGGCCGCCAGGCCCAGCGGACCGTACGAGCGGACGGTGACCCGTTCGGCCCGGCGATCGCCGCGGCGGCTGGGACGCAGGAGCGTGGTGAGACGCCGCCGTTCCCCGGCCGGGACGTCCAGCGGGTGGCGGGACGCCGCCTGTTCCGTGCCGGCGGACCAGCTGCTGGGCGGCCAGGCATCGCGGAGTTGCGCACGCAGGCGACGACGAGAGGGATTGGTTACGGTCAGTTGTACCTGTGCCCCTTCGCCGAGTCGAACGGTTGTGTCACCGGATCGAGTGAACTGGAGCTTTCGGACTGGCGCAGCCAGCGCGTAGTCGCACAGAATTGCTAGAGAGAGCGGGGCGTTGACCGCAAGGATCCCTGTCCAGCTCGGGGCCAGGGTGGCTACGGGGAGTGATCCCAGAGCCGCGATGAGCGCTGCTCGTCCGGTGAGAGCCATGGTCGGCTCCTATCGGGGAACGGGGACGTGGGCGAGGACCGCGGTGATGACGGAGTCGGGTGTGACTCCCTCCATCTCCGCCTCGGGCCGCAGTTGGATGCGATGACGGAGCGTGGGAAGGGCCAGCGCTTTCACGTCGTCCGGGATGACGTAGTCACGGCCGGTGAGCCAGGCCCAGGCCCGCGCCGTGGACAGCAGGGCGGTAGCGCCTCGGGGGGAGACACCGAGGGAGAGCGAGGGGGATTCACGCGTGGCACGACAGATATCGACTACGTAGCCGGCGATCGCGGGGGAGACCGTGGTCTTGGCGACGGCGGCGCGCGCGGCCTCCAGGTCGTCAGGTCCGGCAACCGGTCGTACGCCTGCTGACAGCAGATCACGGGGATTGAAGCCGTCCGCGTGGCGGGTCAGGACATCGATCTCCTCGTCGCGCGACGGCAGAGGCACCGTCAGTTTGAGTAGGAACCGGTCCAGTTGGGCCTCGGGGAGCGGGTACGTGCCTTCGTACTCGACGGGATTCTGCGTGGCGGCGACCAGGAAGGGCTCCGGCAGGAGCCGAGGGGTTCCGTCAACGGTGACCTGACGTTCCTCCATCGCTTCGAGGAGAGAGGACTGTGTCTTGGGGGGCGTGCGGTTGATCTCGTCGGCAAGAAGGAGGTTGGTGAAGACCGGGCCGGGCTGGAAGGAGAACTCGGCGGTACGGGCGTCGTAGACCAAGGATCCGGTGACGTCGCTCGGCATCAGGTCGGGGGTGAACTGGACACGTTTGGTGTCGAGTTCGAGTGAGGCGGCGAGAGCGCGGACCAACAGGGTCTTGGCCACTCCGGGGACGCCTTCCAGGAGGACGTGGCCTCGGCAGAGCAGTGCGACGACGAGACCGGTGACGGCCGGGTCCTGACCGACCACTGCCTTGGCGATCTCGGAGCGCAGAGCTTCCAGGGATGCGCGGGCGGCGTCGTCGCTCCCGACGGTCTCGGTTGTCCCGGCGGGCACTGGGGGCGGGGCGCTCATGAAGTGCGTACCTCTCTTTCGAGGATGTCGAGTTGGTCTGCCAGGCGGACGAGGGCGGCGTCATCGGCGGGAGCCGGGCCGAAGAGCAGGGTGCCTGGACTGCCGTCGGTGGTGTTGAGGTGCGTGGCGACGGCGGGCAGGAGCACCGAAGAGACATGGGCGTCGCGGAGGGAGACGCCGACGAGGGGCGCGACACGGGTGCGGGTGGCGGATCGCAATGAGGACGCGGCTCGGTCGCGGGCGTTCGCCCGGCGGTAGAGGCGGGCGCGGCCCTCGGTGGATTCGGAGGCGCGAATGGCCACGGGCAGCTGCTCGGTGACCAGAGGGCCGAGCCGGCGGGCACGCCAGACGGCGGCGAGCACGGCGGCGACGAAGAGCTGCAGAGTTCCCCACAGCCAGCCCGGGGGGATCAGATCGGCGAAGCTCCGGTCGTTGCCCGTTCCGGGCCCACCGGCTTCGCCGTCGCGGGCGGCGGAGGGGTCGTCGAACGAGGGGAGGTACCAGATCAGATGCGGGCGGGAACCGAGGAGTTGCAGGGCCAGCGAAGCGTTGCCCCAGCTGTCGAGCCGGTCGTTGTAGAGGAAGTCGGCGGAGCCCAGGAGGGCCGTGTCACCGGCGCCCTGCTCCCGGATCAGGAGCAGGGTGGGGAGGCCTTCTGCGGGGTAGCAGGCGATGCTGTCGAGGCCGTCCGAGATGTAGCGGAAGCCGCCTGTGTCGGCGTTGCCTGCGCCACGGGCGGCAGCCAGCGAACACCGTGGGGCGCGGGCGGAAACCGGGCCGGGGGACACGGCTCGGACTCCGGGAGCCAGGCGGCCGACGGACGTGGGGCCTGCCGAGAGAAGGACGGTGCGGCCGGCCGAACCGGCGGTCGCGGCGCGGAGCTCACCTTGCTGATGCGGGGTCAGCAGGTCGGGAGAGGTGACGAGCAGAGTGGTGTCGGAACCCGCTGCGGCCCCGGCCTCGTCGAGTGTGGTGACCACCCGTACCGAGACACCGCGGTCCTCGAGGAGTTGCGCGACGGCTCGGCTGCCGTGCTGATCGGCGGAGCGGGGGTCGAGCCGGCCGTGCTGCGCACCGGAGTGGAAGGCGGCCAGAGCGATACCGGCGCCCACGAGAAGGAGCAGGGCGAGCAGCAGACCGCGGATGCGGGTCCAGACCTGGCGACGGGTGAGAGACAGCGAAGCGGGCGACGTCGAGGTGACGGACCCCGGAGGGGAGGTGGCGGTGGGCGTAGTCATTCGGCGGCCGCCCGGACCGAGGTGGTCGGCAGGGGCTTGGCGCTCTCGAGATCGAGGTCGAGCTCCCGCAGGGTCAGATACGCCTGCCGGTCGGCGTTCCGGCCGCCGTATGTGATGCCGTCGAACTCCCTGGCGGCGGCGCGGAGAGGTATTGCGTGTCCGGGCAGCGATCGGCCTGCCTCGGCGGCGGCCTCGTCGGCGGTGCGGCCGGGCCGGGGATCGAGCAGGGCGCGTTCCTCCAGGGAGCGGACGATGGCGCGCATGCGTTCCTGGACGGCGTCGTTCCACCGTTGGGCGGCGGCGTGCGCCTCGGCGGCGGTCCGGTGCTCCGCCGCGCCGCGCGGGCTGTCGTCGAAGAGAGTGCCCGGGGGGCGGGGACTGCGTTGCGGCGTGCCCAGCCGCCACCGGAGTGCGACAGCCAGGCCGATGGCCACCAGCACGAGGACGATCAGCCCGACCGGTCCGCCGGGTGCGGCGTCCGAGGCCGTCGCGAAGAGATCGTCGAGCCATTCCCAGAGCCGGTCGAGGCCGCGCTGGAGCAGGTTCGGGTCGTGCTCGTGGTACATCGGTTTGGACAACTCGTGCTTCGCCGCCTCACGGGCAGGATCGCGTGGAGTGCCCACCGGTATGTCGCCGCCCACGCGGATCATCAGTCGTGCTGCCGGCGTGCCCCCCGCCCCCGACACGGCATCAGCCCCTGGTGTCGTCGTAGCCGGGCAGACCGGCCGCCCGGGCGAGTTCGAGGTCGAGTGCCTCCCGGCGGATGCGCTGGTCCACATAGAGCAGGGCCATCACACCGGCGGAGAGCGGGTAGGTGATCGTCGAGGTGATCACTTCGCCGATACCGGAGACGATCAGGAACGGCCAGCCGAGGTCGGTGGACTCGCCGGAGACGAACGCACCGAGGTCGGCGCCGTCCACGACCATGCCGATGATGCCGAACGGGATCGCGACGATCAGGGTCACGATGAGCGTCAGCAGTCCGGTGAGGAGCAGGATGCCGAACACTCGCCACCAGGCGCCCCGGACCAGCTTGGCGGAGCGGCGCATCGAGGCGGTGATCGACTGCCGTTCCAGCATCAGCGCCGGAGAGGCGAGGCAGAAACGGACCATCAGCCAGACGATCACGACGCAGGCCGCCATGAATCCCAAGAGGGAGAGGGCGACTCCGGCGGCCGATCCGATCAGCGCGCCCGGGAGCACGCCGACGGCCATGATCGCGGCGGTCATCAGCGCCATCAGGAGAGTCAGGCCCAGCAGCCGGAGAAGCCTGGGCCGTGCCTCGGCCCAGGCTTCGGAGAGCGTCACGGGGCGACCCAGTACCGAGCGGCTGATCACAACGGTGAGTACGGAAGTGGTGAAGAGCGTCGCGATCAGGGTGACGAGCGTCGACGGCGCACTGTAGACCGCGCTGGACTGCAGGGAGTCGGCTGTCTGGCGGAGCGCTTCAGTACCGGTCGCGGCCGGATCGACGGCGGCGGGCTCCGGCAGCAGGTAGCGCTGCACGAGGATGATCGCCAGCTGGGCGATCACGGAGACGGCGAGCGTGACACCGAGGACCGTGCGCCAGTGCGCGCGCATCGTGGAGACGGCACCGTCGAGGATCTCGCCCACGCCGAGCGGGCGGAGCGGGATGACACCGGGCTTCGCAGCTGCGGGCGGACGCCCCCAACCGGATACCTGCGGCCCGCCGCCCCAGCCGGGGGCCGGTGGTGGTGCGCCGGGGCCGGGACTGTTCGGTGCGGACCACTGCCCGGCGGGCGGCTGCGCGGAGGACCAGTTGCCCGCCGGCCCGCTGCCGTCGATGGGCTCGGAAGGCCGGGGGATGCCCGTCTCCTGGCCGTCGGAGGGGGCAGATCCGGGCGAGGCCCAGCCCGGAGTGTCGTTCATTGTCGCTCCTTCACGGTCCTGTCCGCTGATCGGGGCGGCAGGTTGGCAGCCATCGTGCCACGCGTTGCCCTGGTACGGGCCGGGTGCTCCATCTCCTTCGTACCTTCATTTGTGGACGGTTCACCGGGCAGACTGGGCGGATGGCTGATCAGGACGCGCAATCGCCGGTGGGCATCGAGCCTTCCGCGCTTCCCTCCATCCGCTGGGCCGAGCCTCCGGAAGGTCCCGCGGTGGTGCTTCTCGACCAGACGCGGCTGCCGGCCGAGGAGGTGGCGCTGGTGTGTACGGATGTGCCCGGGCTGGTGCGGGCGATCCGGACGCTGGCCGTGCGCGGGGCGCCGTTGCTGGGCATCGCAGGGGCGTACGGGGTGGCATTGGCCGCGGCCCGGGGCCACGACGTCGCGGAGGCCGCGGGTCTGCTGGAAGGGGCGCGGCCCACCGCGGTGAACCTCGGGTACGGGGTGCGGCGCGCGGCGGGGGCGTACTGGGCGGCACTGGACAAGGGGGCGGACCCGCGGCAGGCCGCCGCGGTGGCGCTGGCGGAGGCCGAGGCGCTGCATGAGGAGGATGCCGAGGCCAGCCGGCGCATGGCGGGGTACGGTCTCGCGCTGCTGGAGGAACTGCTGCCCGGCGGCGGGCACCAGCTTCTGACCCACTGCAACTCCGGCGCACTCGTCTCGGGCGGCGAGGGAACGGCCTTCGCGGTGGCGCTGGGCGCCCACCGGGCGGGACAGCTGCGACGGCTCTGGGTGGACGAGACCCGTCCGTTGCTGCAGGGGGCCCGGCTGACCGCGTACGAGGCGGCGCGCAACGGGATGGCGTACAGCCTGCTCACGGACAACGCCGCCGGTTCGCTGTTTGCCGCAGGGGAGGTCGATGCCGTGCTGATCGGGGCCGATCGCATCGCTGCGGACGGGTCCGTGGCCAATAAGGTCGGGAGTTATCCGCTGGCGGTGCTGGCGAAGTACCACCACGTACCGTTCATCGTGGTGGCGCCGACCACGACCGTGGACTTGGCGACCGCGGACGGGGCGTCGATCATTGTGGAGCAGCGCTCCGAGAGGGAAGTGACGGAGCTCACACCGCCGCCGCGGGGTGGGGCGGTCGGAGAGGTGGGCGGAGTCCCCGTCGCGCCGCCGGGAACCCAGGCGTACAACCCCGCATTCGACATCACGCCGCCGGAACTGATCACGGCGATCGTCACGGAGGAGGGGGCAGTTTCCCCGGTCACGGGGGTCGGACTGGCAGAGCTGTGTGCCAGGTCATCGCAGATAACGATTAGCTAATGGGATGATGTCGATTATGAAGGGACGCGTCCTTGTCGTCGACGACGACACCGCACTGGCCGAGATGCTCGGGATTGTGCTGCGTGGTGAAGGGTTCGAGCCGTCGTTCGTAGCGGACGGCGACAAGGCACTTGCTGCATTTCGTGAGGCCAAGCCGGACCTGGTCCTGCTGGATCTCATGCTTCCCGGACGGGACGGCATCGAGGTCTGCAGACTGATCAGGGCCGAGTCCGGTGTGCCGATCGTCATGCTCACTGCCAAGAGCGACACGGTCGATGTGGTGGTTGGTCTGGAGTCCGGGGCCGACGACTACATCGTCAAGCCGTTCAAACCTAAGGAGTTGGTTGCCCGGATCAGGGCACGTCTGCGCAGGTCGGAAGAGCCGGCACCGGAGCAGCTGACCATCGGTGACCTGGTCATCGATGTGGCTGGTCACTCGGTGAAGCGGGAGGGGCAGTCGATCGCCCTGACCCCGCTGGAGTTCGACCTGCTGGTCGCGCTCGCCCGCAAGCCGTGGCAGGTCTTCACCCGTGAGGTGTTGCTCGAGCAGGTGTGGGGATACCGCCACGCCGCTGACACCCGGCTGGTGAATGTGCACGTCCAGCGGCTGCGTTCCAAGGTCGAGAAGGACCCGGAGCGGCCGGAGATCGTGGTGACCGTCCGAGGCGTCGGTTACAAGGCCGGACCGAGCTGACATGTCCCTGGGTAGCGCTGCTCCGAAGCCCGGGGAGCCGGGAGTCCACGCGGGGCGGGCTACCGGTCCGGAAAGCATGACGTCCGTGTTCGGGCGTCTTCTGGCGGGCGGCCGGTTGTTCCACGACCGGGCGCCCGGCGGCCCTGTGCCGCGACTGCTGATGCGCTGGGTGCGGCGTCCGCTGCTGCCCGCCGTGCGGCTGTGGCGGCGCAACCTCCAGCTGCGTGTCGTGGCCGGCACGCTGCTCATGTCGCTCGGTGTGGTGCTGCTGCTCGGCCTGGTCGTGATCGGGCAGGTGCGCAACGGCCTGCTCGATGCGAAGGGCAAGGCCGCCCAGACACAGGCCGCCGGTGGTTTCGCGGCGGCTCAGGAGAAGGCGACCCCGCTCACCCCCGGTGGGCAGGGCGGTGACGCCGGGGACGGCACGACCGCCAACAACTCGTGGCGGACCGAGCTCGTCGATCAGCTCGCCAGCGGTGGCAAGAACGCCTTCAACGTCGTGGCGCTCAGTGCCGACGACGGCACCCGTGCGCCGCGCGGCTCGGGCAGCGTGGAGGCGGCCAGCGTCCCGCAGAGCCTGCGGAAGGCGGTGGACAAGGGGCCGGGCGCGTTCCAGACGTACTCCCTGATCCGGTACGCGAACGGGCAGGAGTCGCAGCCCGGACTCGTCGTGGGCAAGCGCCTGTACGACATCGACCACAATCCGTACCAGCTCTACTACCTCTTCCCGCTGACGCAGGAGGAGAAGTCCCTGACCCTGGTCAAGGGCACGCTGGCGACCGCGGGACTCTTCGTGGTCGTGCTGCTCGGGGCCATCGCCTGGTTCGTCGTGCGGCAGGTCGTCACACCCGTACGGATGGCTGCCGGGATCGCCGAACGGCTCTCCGCGGGCAGGCTCCAGGAGCGGATGAAGGTCACCGGCGAGGACGACATCGCCCGGCTCGGTGAAGCCTTCAACAAGATGGCGCAGAGCCTGCAGCTGAAGATCCAGCAGCTGGAGGAGCTCTCCCGGATGCAGCGCCGCTTCGTCTCGGACGTCTCGCACGAGCTGCGCACACCTCTCACCACCGTTCGGATGGCCGCCGATGTCATCCATGAGGCGCGTGTCGACTTCGATCCCGTGACTGCGCGCTCCGCGGAGCTCCTCGGTGATCAGCTCGACCGTTTCGAGTCGCTGCTCTCCGATCTGCTGGAGATCAGCCGCTTCGACGCGGGCGCGGCGGCGCTGGAGGCCGAACCGATCGATCTGCGGCAGGTCGTGCGACGGGTGATCGGCGGCGCCGAACCGCTCGCCGAACGCAAGGGCACCCGGATCCGGGTCGTCGGTGACGAACAGCCGGTGATCGCGGAGGTCGACGCGCGACGGGTCGAGCGTGTTCTGCGCAACCTCGTCGTCAACGCCGTCGAGCACGGCGAGGGCCGGGACGTCGTGGTGCGGATGGGGGTGGCCGGAGGCGCGGTCGCCATAGCCGTCCGGGACTACGGCGTCGGACTCAAGCCCGGTGAGGCGACCCGGGTCTTCAACCGGTTCTGGCGGGCCGACCCGGCGCGGGCGCGAACGACCGGGGGCACCGGCCTCGGGCTGTCGATCGCCGTGGAGGACGCCCGGCTGCACGGCGGCTGGCTGCAGGCGTGGGGCGAGCCGGGGGGCGGGTCGCAGTTCCGGCTCACGCTGCCGCGTACGGCGGACGAACCGCTGCGCGGATCACCGATACCGCTGGAGCCCGAGGACTCACGGCGTAACCGGGAGAGCCGGGATCGGCCCGCGGACACCGGCCGGAGCGGGAGCGAGCACCGGCTGACCACGGTGCCCACCCAGCCGGGCGGCCCGGACCGTCCGACGCTGCCCGTACCGCCGCGAACCTCCGCGGCGCCCCGTACGGCGCCGGCCTCGGTGCATCCGGCGGCTCTGCCGGGCAACGGGGCGCGCGTGGTCGCCCGCCCCGCCGAGGGCCGGTCCGGCGGCGACATCGACCCTGCGACGCAGGACCCGGAGCGGGAGGACACGACTCGTGGGCGCTGACCGCCGACAGGACGGCCGAGGACGTGCGGTGGGGCTGGCCGCGCTGGTGGGATGCGGAGCCGTGCTGCTGTCCGCGTGCGGCTCGATGCCCGTCACCGGCGACGTCAAGGCGGTCGACGCCTCGCAGCCCGGCGACTCCCAGGTGCAGGTGTACGCGGTCGCGCCGCGTGAGAACGCCACCCCCCAGGAGGTGGTCGACGGCTTCCTGGAGTCCATGACCAGTGACGACCCCGAGTTCCGGACGACCCGTAAGTACCTGACGAAGGAAGCGTCGCGTACCTGGAGGCCGAGCGCGTTCACCACGGTGCTCTCCAAGGCGCCGAACCGGAGCGACCGCCCGATCCGCGACAGCGACCGGAACAGCACGGGGCTGAGCTACACACTGACGGGTGAGAAGGTGGCGACGGTCGACGGGCAGAGCGCCTATCAGCCGGTCGCGCCGATGGATTACAGCCGCACCCTGCACCTGGTCCGACAGAACGGCGCCGACGGCAAGGAGTGGCGCATCGACGCCGTGCCGGACGGTCTCCTGCTCGGCCAGTCCGACTTCAAGCGTCTCTACCGCTCCGTCAACAAGTACTACTTCGCCAGCGGGCCGACAGCAGGTCAGTCGACCCTGGTCACCGATCCCGTCTACGTCCGCAACCGGACGGATCCGATCACGGGGATGGACACCGTGACGCAGACGGTCCGCAGTCTCATCAAGGGCCCGACCAACTGGCTGCGCCCGGTGGTCGACTCCCGCTTCCCCACCGGTACGGCCCTGCGCAAGGGCGTCAGCACGCTGGTGCCCGACGACCGCAACGTGCTGAAGGTCCCGCTGAACAAGAAGTCGGACGAAGTGGGGCAGCGGTCCTGCCGCATGATGGCCTCTCAAGTGTTCTACACCGTGCGCGACCTGACGTCCGCCCGCGTCGAGCAGGTCGAACTGCAGCGGTCCGACGGTTCGCCGTTGTGCGTACTGGACGCGGACCAGGCGGAGGAGTTCGCCCCGGACGGTTCGTCGGGCGGACCCGACAGCCAGTACTTCGTCGATGCCAAGGGGCACGTCCAGCGCATCCCCGGCAGTACCAGGGGCAGCGGTGAACCTGAGCCGGTGACCGGCCCGCTGGGCGACGGCCCGGTGCGGATGAGCACGGTCGGCGTGGCCCGTGACGAACAGTCGGCCGCCGCGGTCTCGCAGAACGGCGCGTCCCTCTACGTCTCCTCCATCGCCTCCGAGGACGAGCTGCCGGCGCCCTCCGTGACCAGCAAGGCGAAGAACCCGGAAAACCGCCTCTCGGCGCCCAGCTGGGACGGCCGGGGCGACCTCTGGGTGGCCGACCGGGATCCGGACGACGCCCGGCTCCTGCGGTTCACCGGCGGAACCGGCCAGCCGCTGGAGGTCATGGTGCCGGGACTGGACGGCGCGCGGATCGAGGCGCTGCGGCTGTCCGCCGACGGGGTGCGGATCGCGCTGCTGCTGACGGACGACGGACACACCACGCTGAAGATCGGCCGGATCGAGCGTCAGGGAGCGGGGGAGAAGCAGGAGGTCTCCGTCGTCGAGCTGAGGCAGGCCGCGCCGCAGCTGACCGATGTCACCGCGATGTCCTGGTCGGGCCGGAGCCGCCTCGTGGTGGTCGGTAAGGAGCAGGGCGGTGTGCAGCAGGTGCGTTACGTCCAGGCGGACGGTTCGGCACCGGCATCGGGCGTGCTGCCCGGGGCGAACCAGGTCTCGTCGGTCGCGGCGGCGGACGACGAGCAGCTGCCGCTGATGGCGGACACCGAGGGCGACGGGATAGTGAAGCTGTCGCCGGGGGACAACTGGCAGACGGTGCTCAAGGAGGGCTCGTCGCTGGTCTACCCGGGCTGAGACGCGGCCGGTCCACCTGACGTGCTGAGACCCGACCCGACCCGGAGCCGTTGCCCGGACAGGCCCGGGCTGCCGGGCCTGCCGCGGCAGGTGTCCCGGCCCTGCCCCGGCATGGCCCTGGACCGAGGCTGAGGGGCGTACCGCCTGGTCGCGGGCGCTGCGGCCGGTCCGGGCGTCCGGGTTTTCCACAGGGGTGGCCGGGCGCGCGCGGCAGGGGCACAGTGGAGTCATGCGGGGGTGGTGGCAAGAGATCGCCGGACTGGTCCTGCCGGTGTCCTGCGGTGGCTGCGGCAGGCCGCGGAGCGAGCTGTGCGAGGAGTGCCGGGCGGCGCTGTACGGCGCGGTCCCTCGCCGGGTGAGACCCGAGCCGGAGCCGGCCGGGCTGCCGGTGGTGCATGCCGCCGCCCCGTACGAGAACGCGGTACGGGCGGTGCTCCTGGCCCACAAGGAGCGTGGGGCACTCGGTCTCTCGCGGGGGCTCGGCAGAGCGTTGGCGGGTGCGGTACGGGCCGGGACGGGGCGGACCGGCGGTACGGCACCACTGCTGCTCGTACCCGTGCCGTCGGCCCGGCGGGCGGTGGCGGCACGCGGGCACGACCCGACACGCCGGATCGCGCTGGCCACCGCTGCGGAGTTGCGGCGGACCGGGATGCCGGCCCGGGTGGCCGCGGTGCTGCGGCAACGCCGCCCGGTTGCCGACCAGTCGGGGCTGGGCGCCCGGGAGCGGCAGGAGAATCTGGCGGGCGCGCTGGAGGTGGTGTCCGGTGGTGAACGGCTGGTTGCGGCCGAACGGGTAGTGCTTGTGGACGATCTTCTGACGACCGGGGCCTCACTGGCGGAGGCGGCACGCGCGATCGGCGCCGCGGGACCGCGCGCAGGGAGCGGCTCCGGAACGGGCCAGGCAGCCGTTGTTGCAGCATCTCCGTCCGCCTTCGAAATAAACCGGAACGGGTAGTGAACTTGCATCGCTGCAGGTGGTGGAGGGGTGAAGTCCCCCGAACGGAGGTACGTGCGAGTAGCGGGTGCCGACAGCAGGCCGGGCAGGCTATGTTCGGTTGTGAGGGAAGGTGAATGCCGTACCTCGATGAATGCACCACCAGGTTTCGGGCAGGTAACTCACCGATGGTCCAGAACCCGAAAAGTCGGTGGGGTGGAGTCCTCTCCGATGGGGGAGGAGGAGGTGGAAGTCACCGAGTCCGCGGCTCCGGCGACCACCGGAGCCTGGTGCAAAAGGGAGATGCTCCGCCGCTGAGCGGAGCGATCCGGGAACGGAGTTCTGCGTGGACATCGTCGTCAAGGGCCGCAAAACCGAGGTGCCCGAGCGGTTCCGCAAGCACGTGGCCGAGAAGCTGAAGCTGGACAAGATCCAGAAGATCGACGGCAAGGTGATCAGCCTCGACGTCGAGGTGTCCAAGGAGCCAAACCCCCGTCAGGCCGACCGTTCCGACCGGGTGGAGATCACGCTCCGCTCGCGTGGACCGGTCATTCGTGCGGAAGCGGCCGCAGCCGACCCCTACGCAGCGTTGGACCTGGCCACCGGCAAGCTGGAGGCGAGGCTGCGCAAGCAGCACGACAAGCGCCACAGCCGTCGGGGCAACGGCCGGATTCCCGCCGCCGAAGTCGCTGAGACCGTGGCGGGCGCTGCGTCGTTCAACAGCGAGGGCGACCTGACCGCCGACAGTGCGACACCTTCCGTACCCACCACCAGGATCGGTTCGCTCGAGGTCCAGGGCGAAGGACCGCTGGTGATGCGCGAGAAGACGCACGTCGCCGCACCCATGCTGCTCGACCAGGCGCTCTACGAGATGGAGCTGGTCGGGCACGACTTCTATCTGTTCGTCGACGCCGAGACGAAGGAACCCAGTGTCGTCTACCGGCGGCACGCCTACGACTACGGTGTCATTCACCTGAGGACCGACCCGCTGGCCGCCGACGAGGCGGGCGGCGCGGGCGGTGCACTCGGCGGCTGACGCCTCGCATCGGTGGTGCCCCTGGGAGCGTAATTGCGCCACCAGGGGCACCCGTGTGCGACCACAGGACCACCGCTCTCTCGTCCAGGCATGAAAGCATGGCGGACCAAGCCAATCGGTGCTCTGTGAAATGCCGTTGGCGGACAGTTGTGAACTTCAGGCCATGGCCTTCAGGGGGAGGAACGATGGCGGACACCTTCGGGCCCGTGCGCGACGCGAGTGATGCCTATGACGCTGCCTGTGCCGATACCGGCGCGGACGCGGAGAGCGGTTCCCGGAAGGAGCCGATCCGCGTCCTGGTGGTGGATGACCATGCGCTCTTCCGCAGGGGTCTGGAAATCGTCCTTGCCCAGGAGGAGGACATCCAGGTCGTCGGCGAGGCGGGTGACGGGGCGGAGGCGGTCGACAAAGCGGCCGATCTGCTGCCCGACATCGTGCTGATGGACGTGCGGATGCCGAAGCGCGGCGGCATCGAGGCCTGTACCTCGATCAAGGAGGTGGCCCCGAGTGCGAAGATCATCATGCTGACGATCAGCGACGAGGAGGCCGACCTCTACGACGCGATCAAAGCGGGTGCCACCGGCTATCTCCTCAAGGAGATCTCGACGGACGAGGTGGCCACGGCGATCCGTGCGGTCGCCGACGGACAGTCTCAGATCAGTCCGTCCATGGCGTCCAAACTGCTCACCGAATTCAAGTCGATGATCCAGCGGACCGACGAGCGCAGGCTGGTGCCGGCGCCGCGGCTCACCGACCGGGAGCTCGAAGTCCTCAAACTGGTTGCCACGGGCATGAACAATCGCGATATCGCGAAGGAACTGTTCATTTCCGAGAACACGGTGAAGAACCACGTCCGCAACATTCTGGAGAAGCTCCAGCTGCACTCCAGGATGGAAGCAGTGGTCTATGCCATGCGGGAGAAGATCCTGGAGATCCGGTAAACGGGGATCAGATACACCGCGCAGTGGGTCAGGCGAGTGCGCGGGCGATTTCCCGGGTGAGCGGCTCGCGCAGCTCCGGTGCGTCCACCCTCTCCAGTCGTACGGTGGTGCAGCCGACCCAGGACGCCGCTTCCACCAGCGCCTCGGCCATCGGTACGACGGCCTTCGCGCCCGCCAGGGTCACCTGCCGTGCGACCAGAGTGCTGCCCTCGCGGGCCGGATCGACCCGGCCCTCCAGTTTTCCGCCGGCCAGCAGTGGCATCGCGAAATAGCCGTGCACCCGCTTGGGTTTGGGGACGTAAGCCTCCAGGCGGTGGGTGAAGCCGAAGATCCGCTCCGTGCGGGCCCGCTCCCAGATCAGTGAGTCGAACGGCGACAGCAGCGTCGTCCGGTGCCGTCCGCGCGGTTCCGATCCCAGCGCCGCCGGGTCGGCCCAGGCGGGCTTCGCCCAGCCCTGCACCGTCACCGGCACCAGTCCGGAGTCCGCCACCACCGCGTCGAACTGTTCGGCCTTCAGCCGGTGGTAGTCCGCGATGTCCGCGCGGGTGCCGACCCCCAGGGACCGGCCGGCGAGCGCGACCAGTCGGCGCAGACACTCCGTGTCGTCCAGGTCGTCGTGGAGCACGGCATCGGGCAGCGCCCGCTCCGCGAGGTCGTACACCCGCTTCCAGCCGCGCCGCTCGGTGCACACCACCTCGCCGTACATCAGCGCCCGCTCGACGGCGACCTTCGACGCGGACCAGTCCCACCATTCCCCGCCGTTCTTCGCGCCGCCCAGCTCCGTCGCCGTCAGCGGGCCCTCGGTGCGCAGCTGCTTGATCACGGTGTCGTACGCGCCGTCCGGCAGGTCGTGGTGCCAGTGCGGGCGCGAGCGGTAGGCGCGGCGGCGGAACGCGAAGTGCGGCCACTCCTCGACCGGCAGGATGCACGCCGCGTGCGACCAGTACTCGAAGGCGCGGCCACCCGACCAGTACGCGTCCTCCACCGTGCGACGGCCGACGGCGCCCAGGCGTGCGTACGGGATCAGTTCGTGCGACCGGGCCAGCACCGAGATCGTGTCGAGCTGTACGGCACCGAGGTGCCGCAGTACGCCGGGCACTCCGGCCCGGCGGTCCGGCGCCCCGAGGAAGCCCTGGGCACGCAGGGCGATCCTGCGCGCCTGGTCGGCGGAGAGTTCGGCGGCGGCAGGCGGCACAGGCGTCATGGAGCGAACCCTAGAGGGCGGCACTGACATCGGTCACGGGGCCGTGGGCAGGTCCGTTCGGCCGGCGCCGGGGGCCGTCGCGGCGAGATAGGGGCTGGTCCCCGGCAGGCCGAGGTCGGACGGGAGCAGCGCGCCGACCCAGGTGTCACGCCGCACGCCCTTGTTGAGCAGCCCCGACCGCTGGTCGCCCTCCATGTGGAAGCCCGCCCGCCGCGCCACCGCCCTCGACGGCTCGTTGCCGGCCTCGGCCCGCCATTCCAGCCGGTCCCCGCCGAGCGAGGTGAACGTCCAGTGGGCCGCGGCCCGTACCGCCTCCGTCATGAAGCCGAGACCGCGGTGCTCCTTCGCGGTCCAGAACCCCACCTCGTACGTCCCCGGCAGGCTTCGGCGGTTGATGCCGAGCGCGCCGGTCAGCGCCCCGCTGTCGCGCCGGACCACCGCGAAGTTGTACATCGAGTCGTCCTGCCAGCCACCGGGGGACAGTTTCTCCGTGAAGAGTTCGGCGTCGGCGAGGCCGTACGGGGAGGGGACCACCGTCCAGCGCTGGATGTCGGGGTCCTGGCAGGCGGCGTACACGTCCTCCGCGTCGCCCCGGGCGAAGGGACGCAGCAGCAGGCGTTCGGTGGTGAGTGCGATCGGCTCCATGTACGGATTCTGGTGAGGTGCCGGCCCCGATGCGAGTACTTTTCGGGCTTCCCGGCACCTTCGGAGCCCTCCATCCGTTGATTCGTAAGGGCACAGCGGGTTCAACGCGGCGGCAGCCCTCCCGACGCGGCGGGGTCCTCGCTTACGATGGCCGTTGCGGTGGGGCCCACCTGCCGTGCCCGCGCCAGCGTCCGTAAAACGAACCAGTGCCAGGCCCGACCGGCAAGGAGACCAGCCTCAGTGTCCGTCTTCAACAAGCTCATGCGTGCAGGCGAAGGCAAGATCCTGCGCAAACTGCACCGCATCGCGGACCAGGTCAGCTCCATCGAAGAGGACTTTGTCAACCTCTCCGACGCCGAGCTGCGGGCGCTCACCGACGAGTACAAGGAACGGTACGCGGACGGCGAGAGCCTGGACGACCTGCTCCCCGAGGCATTCGCCACGGTCCGTGAGGCCGCCAAGCGCGTCCTCGGACAGCGCCACTACGACGTCCAGATGATGGGCGGAGCGGCTCTGCACCTCGGCTACGTGGCCGAGATGAAGACCGGTGAGGGGAAGACCCTCGTCGGCACCCTGCCCACGTATCTCAACGCGCTCTCCGGCAAGGGCGTGCACCTGATCACGGTCAACGACTATCTGGCCGAGCGCGACTCCGAGATGATGGGCCGCGTCCACAAGTTCCTGGGCCTGACCGTCGGCTGCATCCTCGCCAACATGACGCCGGCCCAGCGCCGTGAGCAGTACGCCTGCGACATCACGTACGGCACGAACAACGAGTTCGGCTTCGACTACCTCCGCGACAACATGGCGTGGTCCGCGGACGAGCTCGTCCAGCGCGGCCACAACTTCGCGGTGGTCGACGAGGTCGACTCGATCCTCGTCGACGAGGCCCGTACGCCGCTGATCATCTCCGGCCCGGCGGACCAGGCCACGAAGTGGTACGGCGACTTCGCCAAGCTCGTCACGCGCCTCAAGAAGGGCGAGGCGGGCAACCCGCTCAAGGGCATCGAGGAGACCGGCGACTACGAGGTCGACGAGAAGAAGCGGACCGTGGCCATCCACGAGCCCGGCGTCTCGAAGGTCGAGGACTGGCTCGGCATCGACAACCTGTACGAGTCGGTGAACACCCCGCTCGTCGGCTACCTCAACAACGCCATCAAGGCCAAGGAACTCTTCAAGAAGGACAAGGACTACGTCGTCATCGACGGCGAAGTCATGATCGTCGACGAGCACACCGGCCGTATCCTCGCCGGCCGCCGCTACAACGAGGGCATGCACCAGGCGATCGAGGCGAAGGAAGGGGTGGACATCAAGGACGAGAACCAGACCCTCGCCACGATCACCCTGCAGAACTTCTTCCGTCTCTACGGCAAGCTCTCCGGCATGACCGGTACGGCGATGACCGAGGCCGCCGAGTTCCACCAGATCTACAAGCTGGGCGTCGTGCCGATCCCGACGAACCGGCCGATGGTCCGGGCCGACCAGTCGGACCTGATCTACCGCACCGAGGTCGCCAAGTTCGCCGCGGTCGTCGACGACATCGCCGAGAAGCACGAGAAGGGCCAGCCGATCCTGGTCGGCACCACTTCGGTCGAGAAGTCCGAGTACCTCTCGCAGCAGCTCTCCAAGCGCGGCGTGCAGCATGAGGTCCTCAACGCCAAGCAGCACGACCGTGAGGCGACGATCGTCGCCCAGGCCGGACGCAAGGGCGCGGTCACGGTCGCCACGAACATGGCCGGCCGTGGTACGGACATCAAGCTCGGCGGCAACCCCGACGACCTCGCCGAGGCGGAGCTGCGCCAGCGCGGCCTCGACCCGGTCGAGCACGTCGAGGAGTGGGCCGCCGCGCTGCCGGCCGCCCTGGAGAAGGCCGAGCTGGCCGTCAAGGCGGAGTTCGAAGAGGTCAAGGAGCTCGGCGGGCTGTACGTCCTCGGCACCGAGCGGCACGAGTCGCGGCGCATCGACAACCAGCTGCGCGGTCGTTCCGGCCGTCAGGGCGACCCGGGCGAGTCCCGTTTCTACCTGTCGCTCGGCGACGACCTGATGCGGCTGTTCAAGGCGCAGATGGTCGAGCGCGTGATGTCGATGGCGAATGTGCCGGACGACGTGCCGATCGAGAACAAGATGGTGACGCGGGCGATCGCGTCGGCGCAGTCGCAGGTCGAGCAGCAGAACTTCGAGACGCGTAAGAACGTCCTGAAGTACGACGAGGTGCTCAACCGGCAGCGCGAGGTCATCTACGGGGAGCGTCGTCGCGTCCTGGAGGGCGAGGACCTGCAGGAGCAGATCCGCCACTTCATGGACGACACGATCGACGACTACATCCGGCAGGAGACCGCCGAGGGCTTCGCCGAGGAGTGGGACCTCGACCGGCTGTGGGGCGCGTTCAAGCAGCTCTACCCGGTGAAGGTCACCGTCGATGAGCTGGAGGAGGCCGCCGGGGACCGTGCCGGCATCACGGCCGAGTTCATCGGTGAGTCCATCAAGGACGACATCCACGAGCAGTACGACGAGCGTGAGAAGCAGCTCGGCTCGGACATCATGCGTGAGCTGGAGCGACGTGTGGTGCTGTCCGTCCTGGACCGCAAGTGGCGTGAGCACCTCTACGAGATGGACTACCTCCAGGAGGGCATCGGTCTGCGGGCCATGGCGCAGAAGGACCCGCTGGTCGAGTACCAGCGCGAGGGCTTCGACATGTTCAACGCCATGATGGAGGGCATCAAGGAGGAGTCCGTCGGCTACCTGTTCAACCTGGAGGTCCAGGTCGAGCAGCAGGTCGAGGAGGTTCCGGTCCAGGACGGCGCCGAGCAGACGTCCCTGGTCAAGGAGGATGCCGCGGTGTCGGCCTCCCCGCGTCCGGAGATCCGGGCGAAGGGGCTCGACGCTCCGCAGCGCCCGGACCGGCTGCACTTCTCCGCTCCGACCGTGGACGGTGAGGGCGGTGTCGTCGAGGGCGACTTCGCCAACGGTGACGGCGGGGCCGGTCTGGAGTCGGACGGGCTCACCCGCGCGGAGCGGCGCAAGGCGCAGAAGAACGGCGGCGGCGGGCGTCGCCGCAAGAAGTAGCGGGTCCGCTCGCGCCCGGTGGGCGCGGAGGGGCAAGTGAGGCGGCTGGGGCCGGGCACCGACAGGTGTCCGGCCCCAGCCGTGTACGGGGCGGATGCGGCGGGGTTCTTCTCTCCCCGGCCCCTCGGGGCCAGGTGGTGGAGCCCTCCTCAGCCGACGGGCCTGCCCGACGTGGCGCCGCCGAGTTCCACCGCCGCGCAGCGCCAGCGGAGATCGGGGCCCTGTTCCAGGCGGAAGGCCATCGCGCGCACCTGCTCCCCGGCCGCGATGCTCGCGCAGGCCTCCACGACTCCCGGGGCCGGCTGGGCGCCGTGGCACTGGCGCACCACCGGGCGGGCGCCGCGGGCCCTGAGCGGGGTCCCGGGGGCCAGCTCGGCGAGCTGGTCGTACGCCTCACCGATCGTGTGGCCGAGCATCCAGTGCACCGGCCGCTGGCCGCTGAGGACCGCGAGGAGGCGTTCGGCGAACCACTGGTGCGGGCGCATCCGCTGCGGTGTCCGCATCCGCTGCGGCGGCACCGTGCCGGGCCCTCGCCGGTCGTGACGGCCGGCCGGCCGGGTCCTGTTCACGCTCATCGTTCATCGCCCCCGTGGATCCGGGCCCGGTTTTATACCGGGCGGTAACTTCTGTTGTGGATCTTCTACGGCGCCGCGGGGCGAGGCCGCAAGCACCGCCGGGGCACCGGGCGTGGTCGGCGGAGTTCACCTATCCGGGTGACGGAACCGGTGCGGTGGGGCCTGCGGGGAAGGTGCGAGGAGGGTGAATCGTGGTCACCGGGTGGACGGACCGGGGGCCGCACCCGTAACCCCGAAGGGGGACGCCGCACGTATCCTGAGGGCGTCTCCGACTACGAAAGCGGCCAGCCATGCGCGTGTACGTCCCCCTGACCCTCTCCGGTCTCGCAGCGGCGCACGGGGTGGGCGAAGTCGGCCCCGGTCCGCTGACCGCGTACGCGGTCACCCCCGGGCTGCGCGAGTGGTACGTCTCCGACGACCTCGAGGAGCTGGAGTACGCGGCGCTGAGCCGGGCCGCGTCCGCCTCGCTGCGGATGATCGCCGGAAACCCGGACGAGGCGCGCAGGCGTGTGGTCGTCGCCGTCGACGTACCGGACGGGGAAGCCGTAGCCGACCCCGACCACAGCCTCGACCCGTCGTCGCTCGGCGAGGTGCGGATCGCGTCCGCGGTGGCGCTGAGGAAGGCAGCCGCGGTGCACGTGGACGCGGACGAGGCGGAGAAGGACGTCGCGGCCGCCGCGGCGGCGCTCGGCGCGGCGGACCTCGGTGACGACGACGCGCAGTTCACCGTGGACGGAGCCGAGGACCACGAGCTGCTCTGGTTCGGGGTGCAGGAGATCCCCGGCCTGATCGGCTGACCCGGTTGTCGGACCCACCGGGTATTTTTCTCTGCATGGGGACGCACGGGAAACACCGCACGCATCTGGTCTGGGACTGGAACGGCACACTGCTCGACGACAACACCGCGGTCATCGGCGCGACCAACGCCGCGTTCGTCGAGGTCGGCCTGGAGCCGATCACGCTGGAGCAGTACCGCGAGATGTACTGCGTCCCGATCCCCCGCTTCTACGAGCGGCTGATGGGCCGGCTGCCCACCGAGGCCGAGTGGGAGCGGATGGACGGAATCTTCCACCGGTACTACGCAGAGCAGCGGGTCGTCTGCGGACTGACCGAGGGGGCCGCGGATCTGCTGGCGCAGTGGCAGCTCGCCGGGCACAGCCAGTCGCTCCTGAGCATGTACGTCCACGAACAGCTGGTCCCGGTGGTGCGGGGGTACGGGATCGAGCGGCACTTCACCCGGGTCGACGGCCGCACCGGCCCGTCCGGCGGCAGCAAGGCGCTGCACATGGCGCGGCACCTTGCCGCCCTGGACGGCATATCACCGGAGCGCACGGTGGTCATCGGTGACGCGGTGGACGACGCGCTGGCCGCGGCGCACGTCGGCGCCGGAGCGGTGCTCTACACCGGGGGGTCGCACAGCCGGGCCAGCCTGGAGGCGGCCGGGGTGCCGGTCGTGGACAGCCTCTCCGAGGCCGTGGAGCTTGCCGAACAGATGACCGGCTGAGGCCTCCCGACCGGCGGCCCAGGGTTCCTCACCGCCGGCCGGGTGACGAGCGGCTTCAGCTCACCGGGGCCTTGGTGCGCAGGACCTTCAGGAATTCGCGCATCCAGGCCGAGTGGTCCGGCCAGGCGCGGGACGAGACCAGGGTGCCGTCGACGACCGCTTCGGCGTCCTCGAAGGTGGCGCCGGCCGCCTGCATGTCGAGTTCCAGCGCGGGGTACGCCGTGACGCGGCGGCCGCCCAGTTCGCCGATGGCCGCCGTCAGCAGGGGGCCGTGGCAGATCTGGGCCACCGGCCTGTCCGAGTCGAAGAAGGCCTTGAGGAGCTTGCGGAGCTCGGCGTCGTTGCGCAGATACTCCGGCGCGCGCCCGCCGGGGATCACCAGCGCGACGTAGTCACCGGGATCGACCTCGGAGAACGCCAGATCGGCCGGCCACGTGTAGCCCGGCTTCTCGGTGTACGTGTCGAAGCCCGGCTCGAAGTCGTGGACCACGAAGCGGAGCGTCTTGCGGGTGGGAGCCGCGATGTGGACGTCGTACCCCTCCTCGCGCAGCCGCTGGTAGGGGTAGAGGACCTCCAGGGACTCTGCTGCGTCGCCGGTGACGATCAGGATCTTCGGTGCCATGGTGCGGGCTCCCCTCGCGCGGACGTCTCCGGTAAGCGTGCATCCGCCCGTCGCGCGCTGTCCAGAGTGTCAAAGTTCGGGGTCTTCTTTTGTACACATACGGCTCATGACGGTACCGGGTGTGGGGGAGATAGCCTGGACCCGTGATCAGCGCGATATGCCTCGGGGGCAGCGAAGCCCCCGGCCTGCGCCCGGAGTGCCACCGTGCCCGGGCGATGACTGATCCCCTCATCCCGGACCGACTGCCAAAAATGGCCAATATGGTCCCGGGTATCTCTCATAGCGGCATAGCGTCGTCTCGGACCGGAAACCCCGTGTCGTGGCGGTACGCCGTCTTTCTCACCTACGTCACGCAACGGCGCGCGACAGGAGTCAGAGGACATGCAGACCAAGCTGGACGAAGCCAAGGCCGAGCTGCTCGCAAGGGCGGCGAAGGTAGCTGACAACAGTTCGGGCGGTGGTGTAGGCGGCCCGGGCGGAACCTCCCGGGTGAACTTCGCCGTCACCGGGGCCGGCAGCACCGAGGCCGGGCAGGACGGGCGTCCGGACGAGGACGTGCTCCTCTCGTACCTCCAGCGCTACTACTTCCACACCGCCCCCGAGGACCTCGTCGGCCGCGACCCGGTCGATGTCTTCGGTGCCGCGTCCTCGCACTACCGGCTCGCGGAGAACCGTCCGCAGGGCACGGCGAACGTCAGGGTGCACACCCCGACCGTCGAGGAGAACGGCTGGACGAGCAGCCACTCCGTCGTCGAGGTCGTCACCGACGACATGCCGTTCCTGGTCGACTCCGTCACCAATGAGCTGTCCCGGCAGGGCCGCGGCATCCACGTGGTGATCCACCCGCAGGTCGTGGTCCGCCGTGACGTCACCGGCAAGCTCATCGAGGTGCTCGCCGAGGGCAACGGCATCTCGACGGGACCGCAGGGCCACAAGGCCGTGGGCGGGACCAAGGCCGAGCGCGCCCTGCCGCACGACGCGCTCATCGAGTCGTGGATCCACGTCGAGATCGACCGCGAGACCGACCGTTCCGACCTGAAGCAGATCTCCGCGGACCTGCTCCGGGTGCTGTCCGACGTGCGGGAGACCGTCGAGGACTGGGACAAGATGCGCGACGCCGCGCTGCGCATCGCCGACGACCTGCCCGGCGAGCCGCTCGACGAGCTCGCCGACGAAGAGGTGAACGAGGCGCGGGAGCTGCTGCGCTGGCTCGCCGCCGACCACTTCACCTTCCTCGGCTACCGCGAGTACGAGCTGAAGGACAGCGACGCGCTGGCCGCCGTGCCCGGCACCGGCCTCGGCATCCTGCGCTCGGACCCGCACCACAGCGAGGACGAGGCGCACCCGGTCAGCCCGTCCTTCGACCGGCTGCCCGCCGACGCCCGCGCCAAGGCCCGTGAGCACAAGCTGCTCATCCTCACCAAGGCGAACAGCCGGTCGACGGTGCACCGCCCCAGCTACCTCGACTACGTCGGCGTGAAGAAGTTCGACGCCGAGGGCAACGTCATCGGTGAGCGCCGCTTCCTCGGACTGTTCTCGTCCGCCGCCTACACCGAGTCCGTGCGCCGGGTGCCCGTCATCCGCCGCAAGGTCGCCGAGGTGCTGGAGGGCGCAGGCTTCTCGCCGAACAGCCACGACGGCCGCGATCTGGTGCAGATCCTGGAGACGTACCCGCGCGACGAGCTGTTCCAGACGCCCGTCGACCAGCTGCGCTCCATCGTCACCTCGGTGCTGTACCTCCAGGAGCGGCGCAGGCTCCGCCTCTACCTGCGCCAGGACGAGTACGGGCGCTACTACTCCGCGATCGTCTACCTCCCCCGCGACCGCTACACCACCGGTGTGCGGCTCCGGCTGATCGACATCCTCAAGGAGGAGCTCAACGGCACCAGCGTCGACTTCACGGCCTGGAACACCGAGTCGATCCTGTCCCGGCTGCACTTCGTCGTCCGGGTCGCACCCGGCACCGTGCTGCCCTCCCTGACCGACGCCGAGGCGGACCGCATCGAGGCACGTCTCGTCGAGGCCGCCCGCTCCTGGGCCGACGGCTTCCAGGAGGCGCTGAACGCCGAGTGCGGCGAGGAACGCGCCGCCGAGCTGCTGCGTCACTACGGTCACTCGTTCCCCGAGGGCTACAAGGCCGACCACTCGCCGCGCGCCGCCGTCGCCGACCTGGTCCACCTCGAAGCGCTCAAGAAGAACGAGCGGGACTTCGCGCTCAGCCTGTACGAGCCGGTCGGCGCGGCCCCCGGCGAGCGCCGCTTCAAGATCTACCGGACCGGTGAGCAGGTCTCCCTCTCCGCCGTCCTCCCGGCGCTCCAGCGGCTCGGTGTGGAGGTCGTCGACGAGCGTCCCTACGAGCTGCGCTGCGTGGACCGCACGCAAGCCTGGGTCTACGACTTCGGGCTGCGGATGCCGCAGGTCAACGGCAGTGGCACCTACCTCGCCGACGACGCCCGGGACCGCTTCCAGGACGCGTTCGCCGCAGTGTGGACCGGCGAAGCCGAGAACGACGGCTTCAACTCGCTGGTGCTGGGCGCCGGTCTGAACTGGCGGCAGGCGATGGTGCTGCGCGCCTACGCGAAGTACCTCCGGCAGGCCGGTTCGACCTTCAGCCAGGACTACATGGAGGACACCCTCCGTAACAACGTCCACACCACCCGGCTGCTGATCTCCCTCTTCGAGGCGCGGATGTCGCCCAGCCGGCAGAGCGCCGGCACCGAGCTGACCGACGGGCTCCTCGAAGAGCTCGACGGGGCGCTCGACCAGGTGGCCTCGCTCGACGAGGACCGCATCCTGCGATCCTTCCTCACCGTCATCAAGGCGACCCTGCGCACCAACTTCTTCCAGCAGTCGGACAGCGGCAAGCCGCACTCCTACGTCTCGATGAAGTTCGACCCGCAGGCCATCCCGGACCTTCCGGCGCCCCGCCCGGCGTTCGAGATCTGGGTGTACTCGCCGCGCGTCGAGGGCGTCCACCTGCGTTTCGGCAAGGTCGCACGCGGCGGTCTGCGCTGGTCGGACCGGCGGGAGGACTTCCGCACGGAGATCCTCGGCCTGGTCAAGGCGCAGATGGTGAAGAACACCGTGATCGTGCCGGTCGGCGCCAAGGGCGGCTTCGTCGCCAAGCAGCTGCCGGACCCGGCCGCCGACCGTGACGCCTGGATGGCCGAGGGCATCGCCGCCTACCGGACGTTCATCTCGGCGCTGCTCGACATCACCGACAACATGGTGGCCGGCGAGGTCGTGCCGCCCGCCGACGTCGTCCGTCACGACGAGGACGACACGTACCTCGTCGTCGCCGCCGACAAGGGCACCGCGAGCTTCTCCGACATCGCCAACGAGGTCGCCGTCGCGTACGGCTTCTGGCTCGGCGACGCGTTCGCCTCCGGCGGCTCCGCCGGATACGACCACAAGGGCATGGGCATCACCGCCCGCGGCGCCTGGGAGTCCGTGAAGCGGCACTTCCGCGAGCTCGGCCACGACACCCAGACCGAGGACTTCACGGTCGTCGGTGTCGGCGACATGTCCGGTGACGTGTTCGGCAACGGCATGCTGCTCTCCGAGCACATCCGGCTCGTCGCCGCCTTCGACCACCGGCACATCTTCATCGACCCGAATCCGGACGCCGCCACCTCGTACGCCGAGCGGCGCCGCCTCTTCGACCTGCCGCGCAGCTCCTGGGCCGACTACAACAAGGACCTGCTCTCCGCGGGCGGCGGCATCCACCCCCGTACGGCGAAGTCGATCCCGGTCAACGCGCACGTCCGCGAGGCGCTCGGCATCGAGTCGGGTGTCACCAAGATGACCCCCGCCGACCTGATGCAGAGCATCCTGAAGGCCCACGTCGACCTGGTGTGGAACGGCGGTATCGGCACGTACATCAAGTCCACCGCCGAGTCGAACGCGGACGTCGGCGACAAGGCCAACGACGCGATCCGCGTCAACGGCGAGGACCTGCGGGCCAAGGTCGTCGGCGAGGGCGGCAACCTCGGTGCCACCCAGCTCGGCCGGATCGAGTTCGCCCGGACCGGCGGCCGGATCAACACCGACGCGATCGACAACAGCGCCGGTGTGGACACCTCCGACCACGAGGTGAACATCAAGATCCTGCTCAACGGCCTGGTGCGGGACGGTGACATGACCGTCAAGCAGCGCAACAAACTGCTTGCCGAGATGACCGACGAGATCGGCCATCTGGTGCTGCGCAACAACTACGCGCAGAACACCGCTCTGGCCAACTCCGTCGCCCAGTCGGCCTCCCTGCTCCACGCCCAGCAGCGCTTCATGCGCCGTCTCGGCCGCGACGGGCACCTGGACCGGGCGCTGGAGTTCCTGCCCACCGACCGGCAGATCCGCGAGCTGCTGAACAGCAGCAAGGGACTCACCCAGCCCGAACTGGCCGTGCTGATCGCCTACACGAAGATCACCACGTCCGACGAGCTGATCCGGACCAGCCTGCCGGACGACCCGTACCTGCAGAGGCTGCTGTACGCGTACTTCCCCGCACAGCTGCGCGCGCAGTTCCCCGAAGCGGTCGACGGGCACGCGCTGCGCCGCGAGATCATCACCACGGTCCTGGTCAACGACACGGTGAACTCCGGTGGTTCGACCTTCCTGCACCGGATGCGGGAGGAGACCGGCGCCTCCATCGAGGAGATCGTGCGGGCGCAGGCCGCGGCCCGCGAGATCTTCGGCCTGGGCCAGGTGTGGGACGCCGTCGAGGCGCTCGACAACCAGGTCGCCGCCGACGTGCAGACCCGTATCCGGCTGCACTCGCGCCGGCTCGTCGAGCGTGGCTCGCGCTGGCTGCTCGGCAACCGGCCGCAGCCGCTGGAGATCGCCGAGACGATCGACTTCTTCAAGGACGGCGTCGAACAGGTCTGGGCCGAGCTGCCCAAGATGCTGAAGGGTGCCGACCAGGAGTGGTACCAGTCCATCCTGGACGAGCTCACCGAGGCGGGCGTCCCGGACGAACTGGCGCAGCGCGTCGCCGGGTTCTCGTCCGCCTTCCCGGCGCTCGACATCGTGGCCATCGCCGAGCGCACCGGCAAGGACCCGCTCGCCGTGGCCGAGGTCTACTACGACCTCGCGGACCGGCTCGGCGTCACCCAGCTGATGGACCGGATCATCGAGCTGCCGCGGAACGACCGTTGGCAGTCGATGGCCCGTGCCTCCATCCGTGAGGACCTGTACGCCGCGCATGCCGCCCTCACCGCGGACGTGCTGAGCGTGGGCAACGGGGCCTCGACGCCGCAGGAGAGGTTCGCGGCGTGGGAGGAGAAGAACATGGCGATCCTGACCCGTTCGCGCTCCACGCTGGAGGAGATCCAGGGGTCGGACGCGTTCGACCTGGCGAACCTGTCGGTGGCGATGCGGACGATGCGGACGCTGCTGCGCACCCACGGCTGATTCCGAGCCGCCGCACGCGACGGGGCGCCCCGGGACTCGGTTCCCGGGGCGCCCCGCCGCATGTGCGTGTGCGTGACGGGCACGGCGGGCGGGACCGCCGGTGGCGGGCCCACCGCCCGCCGCGGTCCCGGGGCCCGGTGTCAGTACATCCGGGTCTCGGCCGCCGCGCCCGGTGGCGGCGGACGTCGGCGCTGCCATTCCTGGGCGAGCTCGGTCGGGAAGCGGCGGCCGCTGCGGGCCAGGACCACTCCCTCGACGAGCTGGAGTTCGTCCCCGCCGCGGTACTGGCGTTCCGCCCCGCCGAGCTCCTGCCACGGGCCGGGGCCCGACCTGCCGGTGGTGGGCCGCCAGCGCGTCCCGTACGTGCTGCGGTCGCGGACCCGGACGATCCCGCCGGTCACCCGCAGCTCCACGTGCGTGCGGCTGATTCCGGCCATCCGCTCCTTCGGCACGAGACCGAGCAGGGCGATCCCACCCTCGCCCGGCGCCCTCCCCACATTCACCGTCGAGCCGTCCTCCAGCGTGAACCTGCCCCGCAGCTCGCCCTGTACCAGCAGCTTGAGCTGAACCGTCGCCGTCCGCGGACCGTCGTCGATCAGGTGACTCCCGTGGCTCTGGCAGCGGGGCACTCCCGCGATGACGCGGGGGAGCAGGGCAGCGGTGCCCCGGCGGGTGTCGTAGAGGGTGCAACGGTCGTCCGGACAGTGCCAGTTGCGGCTGACCACGTCGAATCGCGGGGTGCGCCGGGGGCCCAGCAGCCCCATCTTCTTGAGTACGTCCTCCTCCGCCTTCCGGGAGATGTCGAGCGCGCTCGGCACTCCCAGGTCGGCCGGGACCAGCTCCACCGTGCCGTGCGCGCCGGGGACGGGTTCGAGGAAGTCGTCGGTGTTGCCCTGGAGCCAGGGGTGTTCGTCGCGGTGGCCGCGGAAGCGGTCGCCCGTGATGACCGGGATGCCGGTGTGCTTGCACAGTTCCAGGAGGCGGTCGTCCGCGTCGGCCAGCTCCTCGACCAGTCCCGCCTCCACCCATCGGCCCAGCAGCCGGACATCGGCCGGATCGGTGAACTCCCGCCGTCCGCCCAGACGCAGGCTGCGGTCGGCGACCAGGTACAGCTGTACGCCGGGGTCGCGGGCGAACCTCTTCGCCGCGTCCACGACGAGCGCCAGCCGGCGCAGCGAGCGGGCGCCCGGATCGCCCAGTCCGCGGTTGCGGACGATGTTCGACAGGTCGACGAGGAAACAGGCTGCTTCGAAGTCCGTGGTCAGGTGCTCTTCCATCGAGAAGACCTCCCGGCAGATCGGGAACGTGAACTGACGGCCTGTGAATAATGTTGTGGGGCAACTATATTGACGTGATCCGAGGCAGAAACGGCGTGGGGGCGTCTGTGTCCGACTGGGGTTCGTTCGTCGACGAGACACCGTCGTCCCCGCCGCCCATGCCCGGATACCCGCCGGAGCCGGCCGCCGATGAGGACTGGGGTGCCTTCGCCGACGCGGGGGACGCCCCCGCGGGACCGGTGTCCGCCGGTCCACCGGTGCCGCCGCCGGGCGTCGCGGTGCCCTCGCCCGAGGCCGTTGCCTCGCTGCTGAAGGCGGGAGAGACGCTCTGGGCGTACGTGGACGGGACCGGTGCCGCCTATCTCGGATCCGGCTGTGCGCTGACCGTCGTCGACGGCGACGCCGACGGATTCGACGGCTGGCGGCCCGTGGTGGTGGTCGATCCGGCCGCACTGACCGTGCGTCCCGTCCCGCTCGCCCTGGCCGAGCCCGCGATCGGCACCGCCACCGCGGTCTCCGAGCTGTACCAGGACCCGGAACCGTCCGAACGCCCCGGTTCGCGGCGGGCTCCGGCGTTCCCGGTCGGTCAGGGGCCCGACCTCGACGCCCTGCTGGCCGAGGCGGTCGCCGAGGAACGGGCCCGGGTCACGACCCGGGCCGACGAGACCGCCCGTCAGGCTCAGCAGTATGCGGAGACGCGGATCAGGGCCGAGCAGGACGCGGCGCGGCAGAGTGTGCGGCACTGGCAGCAGCGGGCGCAGGCGGCCGAGGCGGAAGTGGTCCGGCTGGAAACGGAGTTGCAGCGTGGGGGCTGGCTGCGCCGGCGCGGCGGCGGACCACGCTGAGCGGGCCCGGGCGGGAGACGGACAGGCGGTGCGGCGGCGACGAAGGGGACATGGGAGTGGGGACGCCGGACGAACGTACGGGGTTTGCGCGGCTCGTGCTGCCCGAGGTCAGGGTGGAGTGGCCGGTCGAACTCGCCCCCGTACTGCGTGAGAGCGTGCAGGACCGGCACACCCTGGACGGCGGGAAGCTCTGTGCCGAACTGCCGTCGCTGTGGCGGGCGGTGGACACGGCGCTGGAGCGGGTCGGCCCCGGGTGCCTGGTGCCGGAGTCGATCCGGCACGACCCGTACGAGGGGTGGCAGGTCGCCGCGCTGCCCCGGTACGGGCCGGACGGCGAGCTGCAGCTGAGGGACGGCGCGGAACCGGCCCGGCCACGGGCCAGGGACCGGTCGGCGCTGATACAGGCGCTGGTGGACGCGGTGGCCGAGCGGCCGTCCGCCGACCAGGCGGACGCGCTCGCCCTGCTCGACGTGATGGCGGGCACCTTCCCGCTGGGTCTGGACGCCGTCTGCCGGAGGCTGCTGCTCGACGTGGAGCTGCGGCGCGGCGTGGGTGCGGGGATGGCGCCGCTGCACGAGGCGCTGGAGCGGCGGGCCCCGGGATCGGTGTCCGCGGTCTGCTACCTGGAGAGTGCGGTGGGTTCGCGGAAGGCGAAGGGTGATCCGGAGATGGACAACGAGGACGTCGTCAGAGTGGTGCGCGGGGGCGACGGCGCGCTGAGGATGGCGGTATTCGACGGGGTCACGGGCGACGGCGACGGCAGCGGCGGGCGCGCGGCGCGCGCGGCTGCCGCGCGACTGGTGCAGATGTGGGGGTCCGGGGGCGCGGACCCCGTCGCCGGTCCCGACGCGGCCGCTGCCGACCCGCAGCCGCCCCGCTCCCTTCCCGGGCCCCGTGAGCTCATCGGTGAGCTCGACCGGGCCGCCGCCGGGGCGGACGGCGGCGCCGCCGTCGTGCTGGTCTGCGTCCAGCCGGACGGGACCGCGGAGGTGATCTCCGTGGGTGACGCCGAGGTATGGCTCATCCGGCCGCTGCAGGCCGATGCCGTACGTCCCCGGGAACTCCCGTACACCGCATGGAAGATGACCCCCGCCCACACCGTCTACGCCGAGCGGCTGCGCAGCAGCTCCCAGGCGCACGGCGACACCTCGTCCCTCACCAGCGTGCTCGGGGACGGAACCGCCCGCTGGGCGCACCGCGTCTTCGCCGTCGCGCCCGGCGATCTTCTGCTGCTGGCCTCGGACGGGGCCACCGGAGCGGAGCGAGGGCGCTGGGTCGGCGATGTGCTGGCGGGGACCGCGGCCGATCTGGACGCCTCGGGCCGCCCGGTGGCACCCGCGCTCGCCGCCGCGCTCACGGCGCGTGCGGAGGCACTCGGCGGCTGGGACAACGCGACCGCCGTGGTGTGCGCGATCGACGAGGCATGAGACGTACGAAGCGCAGGAACGTCAAGGGCCAGGGGAGATCAGGCAGATGACGCAGACGGGCCGGCGGGCCGAGGACATCAAGGTCACAGCGGACCGGCAGGACGTCCACCTCGGTGAGGAGTTCGCCGTGCTGATCGCCCCGCGCGAGCTGACCCGGCGGGACCGGTCGGCCGAGGGCGTGGCGTACGTCCTGCTCGTCGACGACAGCTGGTCGATGGAGCTGCGGGCCGACTCCAACAAGGAGTTCCCGGCGGAGGGCAGTGGCCAGGTCAGCCGCAAGGACGTCGCCACGGCCGGGGTGAAGGCACTGGTCGGCTCGCTGCCGCGGAACGCGCAGGTCGAACTCCACACCTTCGCCCAGGAGTCCGGGGTGCGATTCGCCGGGACGGCGGGCGAGCTGCTGCGCAGGGGCCGCTGGAACGGGAACGTCGAGGCCGAACGCCAGTGGACCAACATCGAGGGTGCGCTGCATCGCGCGTACGGCAGCCTGGAACGGCACCGGGCGGCCTCCCGTCGGGTCGTCCTGGTCAGCGACGGTGTCGCCAACTTCGGTGAACAGGACCCCGCGGTGCTCGCCGGGATCGCCCGGCTGGCGGCCGAGCGCGAACTGCACACCGACGCGGTCGGGATCGGCGCGGGCGCCGACTTCGGGCTCCTGGAAGGACTCGCGCCGACCGGCATGGCCCGCCATGTGGCATCCCGCACCAGCGCCGGAGAGGTGATGTCCGAGGTGGTGAGGGAGTTCGCCGCCAACAGCCGTGACGTCGTCACCGGCAGCGGCGAGCTCTCCCTGGAGATCAACCCCAGCTTCCCGGTCCTGGGCGTCTATCAGCTCGACCCGGTCCGCCGCAGGATCGAGGGCGCCGTGCAGGACGGCGGCGGCCAGGCGCCCAGCCGGATGCTGCTCAAGCTCGGTGCCATCCGGGAGGGCGAGGCGGGGCAGCCGCTCTATCTGATCAAGCTGTGCGCACCGAACCGCAGGACCGCCCGCCCGATGCCCGTGCTGCGGGCGACGGGCCGGATCGGCAGCGGTACGGGCGCCCGGCAGCTCGCCGGGGCACAGATCGCGATCAATGTCGTCGACAACCCGATGGCACCGATCCTCCGGCGGGATCTGCTGCGCCAGTCGGAGGGCATCGACCTGGACCGGGAGATCACCGGACGCGCAGGGCGCGCCACGTCGGCCGCCGAGCGCGAAGCGGTCTACCGGGAGGGTGCCGAACGCGCCCGGCGGATCCCGGATGCGGCGCTGGCCGCCGCGTACGACCAGGCGGGCGGCGGACTTCGGGACGGCCTCGACCCGAAGGACGTCGAGAACGAGGCGCGGGCCGCGTCGAGCCGCAGTTCCACAAAGTCCAAGCGGGAGTGGTTCGAGGAGATCCCGGTGGAGATGCCGGACGAGATCCGGGCCCGTCGCGCCCAGCGGTACGCGGACCTCGACGATGACGACGATGACGACGACGGTGACGACGCGGGGGTGGGCGGCGGAGCCGGCGGATACGACGGCTCCGGCTACCGCACGCCGGGCTACGCGGGCTCCGGGTACGGTCCGGCGACGCCACGGGGGACCGGCCCGGACGTGGACGAGGACGAGGAGGACGAGGACGAGCGCGGGGGAGAGGGAGGGGACGACGAGGACGGAGCCACCCGGCCCCCGCAGGGCTGGGGCGGCCGCCGGTGAGTGTGCCCGGCGTCATCATCGACGCGTCCAACGTCGCGCACGGCCGCGCCAGGACCGTGAGTTTCGCGCGGGTCGTCGACGTGCGGGAGGCATGGCTGCGTGAGAACCCCGGCTCCGAGCCGTACGCGGTGCTCGACGGGTCGGTGCGCGGGCGGCTGCAGGACCGCAGCCTCGCCGACCGGGCGCTGCGCGAGCACTGGCTCGAATACCACCAGGGTGACGCCGACGACCGGATCCTCACCCTGGCCGTGCAGTTCGGCGCGGACATCATCAGCGACGACAACTTCCGCTTCGCCCGGCGCGAGCACACCTGGCTGCAGGGCAGCACCGACCGGGTGTGGAGCGCTCGACGCATCCACGGCCGGGTGGTGTTCAGCCGCCGCAGCCTGGGCGTCGCCACCGAGGAGGAGATCGACGCCGACTGGGTGAACAAGCGCGGCAAGTCCGGCACGCTCGACCCGGAGTCCGAGCAGCGCTTCCGGCACGTCGACGAGCCGTCGCCCTGTCGCAGGTCCGGCGCGGTGCTGGGGCCCACCCAGGTGTACGCCGCCGGCGACCGGATGTTCTGCCGCTCCTGCGACCAGCCGGCCGAGGAGATCGTTGCCGCGCCGCCGCTGCTCGGGGCGACGGAGGGGCCGGCGGAGGTCACGGTGCTGCACGGGTACACGGTGCTGCGGACCGTGCGGGTGGCACCGGACGACGGGATCGTCATCGGCCGGGCCTCCCGCTCGCGCCCGTCCACGACGGATGTCACGGCCGGGCTCGGCCCCGACGCGTCCGGCGAGATCAGCCGTGAGCACGTACGGATCTTCCTCGACGACGACGGGAAGCCGATGGCCGAGCACCTGACCGACAACAACGCCTCCTTCCTCAACCCCGAGCTGGATCTGCGCGGCAGGCCGTGCACCGCGCGGCTGGCCACCCGTACCCCGTACGCCCTGGAGCCGGGCGACGAGCTGGTGCTCGGGACCGGCACCGTACGGCTGCGGATCACGGAGGCGGTCGTCGCGGACGGGGAACCGGACGGCGGAAGGGGCGGTCGGTGAGCGGTTTCGAGCCCTTCTGGGCGTACGCCGAGCACGGGGGGAGCGACGACGTCCCCCGGTTGGCCTGGATCGCCGAGGCGTACGGGCAGGACGACCGGTTCCGGACCAAGCGGCTGCTCGCCGGGGCCGGGCAGGGGTACGCGCTGCTCGCCCAGGACAGCTGGTCGGGCGGCGATGTGGTGATCAAGGGGATGTGGTGGTCGCAGGCCACCCTGGACCAGCCGCGCGAGGTCAAGGCGGACCTGGGCGAGCAGCGCAAGCAGCGGGAGAGCGGACTGGTCGCGGCGCGGCGTGCGGCCCAGCTCACCCAGCAGTGCCCCGTCGTGATCTCCCTGGAGTCGCAGCCGTCGCCGACCCTGCGCAGAGCCGGGGTCCCCTTCGACGAGGACGACGAAGAGGGCTTCCTCGTCCAGGAGTTCATCGGCTACCGCAACACCGGCGCCCGGACGCTCCAGGACGAGATCGAGCGGCGCACCCGCCGTTGGGAGCGGTACACCGAGTCGGAACTCCTCGACCTGGCCGAGCAGTTGTGCAACACCCTCGCCGCACTGCACGCCACCCGGCACACCGGGAAGGGCGAGGTGAGGGGCTGGGTGCACGCCGACATCAAGCCGGAGAACATCCTGGTCCTCGGCCCGCCCGACCGGTACGTGCTGATCGACTACGACGCGGCGGTGCAGATCGGTGGCCGGATCACGACCACGACCGCGGCGTACGCCCCGCCCGGCGTGGAGGGCGGTGAGGAGGTCGCCGAGATGGCGCCCGCATCCGAGCGGTACGACATCTACATGCTGGGGGCGACGCTCGCCCACGCGGCCCGGCTCACCCGGCTGACCACCCGGCAGTACCGGGGGCTGTACTACGGCGATCCGGAGACGCAGGGGCGGGTGCGGCGGGAGATCTCCGACCAGCGGTTCGGGCCGATCCTCAACAGCGTCATCTCGACGTGCCTCGCCTCGCAGAAGTACCGCCTGGCCACGGTCGACCGGGTCCGTGCCGACCTGGCCCGGGCGCGCAGCGCGACGGCGCTGCTGGGGGCGCTGCGGGCACTGGAGGGGCGCTCATGACGGACACCGCGGGTGCGGACCCCGTGTACGTGGGGCGCAGCGGCCGGATCTGGGAACCGCGCCCCGCCCTCCCCCGTGCCGGACAGCTCCGCCCCGCCGGCGCCTCGGCACGCTCCACCCGTATGGTCAGGGACGTCCGGACCGACGAGTACGGCGCGCTGCGCACCTTCCCCGACCGGGCCCGGCGTGCCGAGGCCGCCGCGCTGCTCGCCGTCGGGGCCCCGGTCACCCCCGCGCTCTTCGACCTGATCGATCACCCGGGCCTGCCGCCCGCCCTGGTCACCGCCTGGGCGCCGGGCAACGAGACCAAACCGTTCTCCGTCCTGATGGAGCTGGACGATCTCGCGGCCATGCTGGAGAAGGGGCACCGATTCACCCCCGCCGAGGCGCTCCGCGTCCTGGTGCCGCTGGGCCGGGCACTCGACGACATGGCGCGCTCCGGCTACACCCCGGTGGAGCTGTCGCCCGATCATCTCGTCCTCAACTCCGGGGCGTTGACCCTGGTTGGCCTCGGCCGGCACGGCTACATCCCGTCCGTCGGACGGATGCCCGCCCCGCAGGGCATGTCGCTGCCCAGCGCCCTGCTGCTCGGCGACGATCTCCCGTCCGCCCAGGGCAGGGGCCGCCCGGTCGCCTGGCGGGAGACCCAGTTGCGTTCGCTGCTGCGGCTGGCCGGGTGGATGGCGTGCGGGCTGCCGCCCGCCGCCTGGGGGCAGGTGCGCGGGCCCGCCGACCTGGCGGGATACCTCAGCGCGGCCGGATTCCAGCAGGTGCCCTCCCTCCAGCCGGGGAAGCTCGCGAACTCCCTGTCCGTGGCCTCCGCCAAGGAGGAGCGGGACCGCGCCCTGCGTGACATCGCGGACGCCCGCGCCCTGCTGATCTACGACGACGCCGCCCAGCGCACAGGCGACGGGCGGCTCGCCCTCAATCCAGAGTCGCTACGGCTCGGGCTGCTCCACGACCACGGGCCCCAGGTGCTCGCCCTGGCGGCGTTCGAACAGGGCCGGCTCACCTCACGGACGGCGGCGCAGCTCTCCGGTGCGGGCTGGGTGGTGGCCCGGCGCAAGGATCTGATCGGTCACGCCGTACAGGCGGCCGCCGCGGCGCCGCTGGCCCGGCTGATCATCGCGGGCCGGATGGACGGCGAGGCGCTGCGCCGGATCGAGGCGACGCGGGGCGGGCGGGCCGAACGCGTCGATCCCGAGGACCTGAGCGGTGCGACGCCCCGGATCGCGGGCATGAGCGCCGACCGGCTGCCGTACGTCACCGACCGCGACCTGGACCTCTTCCACACCGAGATGCTCGCCGGCCAGGGCGGGCAGGCGCTGCGCCGCCGTACGTTCGCCACCGGCTGGGCGATCCGGCTGGGCGGCGCCGACACGATGTCCCCCAGCGAGCGCGGCATCGTCCTGGAACGGATGCCGGACAGCTTCGGCACGAACACCGAACTCCTGGTCGCCGTCCGCGCCCGGCAGAACGCTCCGGGGCTGCGCAAACAGAACCGGATGCTGGACAGGAACCGGATGGACCGGCTGGTCACCGCCCTGTCCGGGGTGCCCGCCTCGGTGTTCCGGGACTGTCTGATGTCCGCGCTCCTCGGGCCGGCCGAGGAGGACCTCTACGACGAGGCGACCCGCCGGCTGCTGCCCGTGTCCCATCGTCTCGCCGAGGTCTTCGACCCCGAGCTCCCGGCGGACGGCGACGGGATGGCGCTGGAGGACGCGCTCCGCACCCGGCCGGGGATCCGCAGGGCCGGGCTCTTCGGGCGGCTGTGCACCGCGCTGCCGGAGATGGGCGCGCGACGGCTGGCCGGCACGGTCGCCGCGATGGACGACACCGTCGTCGGCGTGCTCTCCGACATTCCCGCGCCCAGCCTGCAGTTCCTCGCCGGAAGGATCGACGACCCGGAACTGCTGACTCTGCTCCGCCCGCACCTGGAGGGCCCCGACCGGGATCTGCTGACCCGCTACACCCCGGAGATGTGGCGCATCCTCCTCGACGGGCTGCGCCAGCCGGAACACCTGGGGCACCTGGGTCTCGGCTGGGTCCAGATCACCGCCCAGGACAAGGACGGAGCGGTCGACGCCCGGGTCCTCCTGCGGATCGCGGCCGATTCCGGGGCGCCCGCCCCCGACGCCGTACGCGCCCTGCTGGCCACGTCGCCGCAGCACTGGCGGACCGTCTGTGCCCATCCGGTCCTCGCCTCCCGATGGCTCGCCGAACAGGGCGACCTGGATTTCGGCGAGATCATCGCCGGTTTCCCCGACCCGGCGGCCGCCCTCGCCGAGCTCGGCACCGACGGGCTGCGGCACGCCCATGAACTCGGCCTGGACCAGCGGGCGATGACCATCCTGCGCGGGTACGCGACCGGCATCGGCCGCCCGCTCGACGAGGTCCTCGTGGTCTTCCAGGAGCGCCGTTACGAGAGCGAGCAGGCCGCGGCGCTCGCCTCCGCCGCCGTGGTCGAATGGTCCAGGGACCGCCTCGCGACGACCGGTCTGACCAAGGTCGTGCGCACCGCGGTGCGGCGCCCGGAGCGGATCCGCGCCTGGGCGGTGGACGGCAGGGGACTGGACCGCCGTGTCGCCGAAGCGGTCCTCGGCACCTCGCCCCCCGGCCGTGAACCCGCCGCGACGGTGGCGGCGCTCGCCAGGACCCCCGCCCTGCTCCCGCTCCTCGCCGGCCTCCCCGATCCGGCCCTGCGCGTCGCGCTGCTCGAGCTGTACGCCGCGGAGCCGGTCGCCGTCCTCGATCCGCGCGCCCGCCACGAGCTGCCGCGGATCCTCGCCGCTCCCGACCCGGCCGGGGCCCTCCGGGTCCTCCTGCGCGACGGCCTCGGAGTGATCGCCCAGCAGGTCGCCGACCGGCTCCGCCTCAGCCCCGAACAGCGCCGCTCACTCGCCGAACTCACCCCGCTCGCAGGGGTGCTGCCCGTACCCGCGCTGGAAGCGGTGCTCACCCTCGGCGTACGGTTCGGCGCCCGGGCGGCGGTCACCGCCGCCGTCGTCGAGCAGCGGCTGCCCGGCACCGCCGACGCGCTCACCACCTGGGGTCCGCGCTGGCTGCCGCTGCTGGCGGGCGGGTCGGGCGCGCGGGTGCTGCGGATGCTGCTGGAGCAGCGCGAGGCGCACGGCGGGCAGAGCGCGCGGCTCACGCCGTGGCTGCTCGCGGCGGGGGAGGACGGGCTCGCCCTCGTGGAGCGCTTCGGTCCGGACGCGCTCCACCTGGTGCTCACCACCGGCGCACCGCCCGCCGACGCCCGGCTGCTCGGAGAAGTGCTGATGCTGCCTGGGCCGTCCGACGTACTGCACCGGCTGATCACCGGTTACGGGCTGCCGCCCGCCACCTGGGCGCGGGCGGCAGCACTGCTGGCGGGCGGTGAACCGGAGGGGCGGGTACTGCTGCGGCTGTGGGCCGGAGCGGCCCGCTGACCGGTCGGCGTCGCTACTTCTTGGCGGTGGTGAACTTCTCGTACGCGGCGACGACCTGCTTCGCCGGGCCGTCCATCCGCAGCGTCCCCGCCTCCAGCCAGATCGCCCGGTCGCAGGTCTCGGTGATCGACTTGTTGCTGTGGCTCACCAGGAAGACCGTGCCCGCCTCCTTGCGCAGCTCCATGATCCGCTCCTTGCTGCGCCGCTGGAACTTGGCGTCACCGGTGGAGAGCGCCTCGTCGATCAGCAGGACGTCGTGGCTCTTGGCGGCGGCGATGGAGAAGCGCAGCCGGGCGCCCATGCCCGAGGAGTACGTGCGCATCGGGAGGGTGATGAAGTCGCCCTTCTCGTTGATGCCGGAGAAGCTGACGATCTGCTCGTAGCGTTCGCGGATCTCGTCGCGGCTCATGCCCATCGCCAGGCCGCCGAGGATGACGTTCCGCTCGCCGGTCAGGTCGCTCATCAGCGCCGCGTTCACGCCGAGCAGCGACGGCTGGCCCTGGGTGTGCACCTGGCCCCTGGACGGCGGCAGCAGGCCCGCGATCGCCTTCAGCAGCGTGGACTTCCCCGATCCGTTCGAGCCGATCAGGCCGATCGCCTCGCCCTTGTAGGCGGCGAAGCTGACGCCCTTCACGGCGTGCACCTCGCGCACCCCCGGCGTCTGCCGGCGCGAGGCGATCCGGCTGAGGGCCGAGGTGGCGCTGCCCTTGCCGGTGCGGGCGCCGTTGACCTTGTACGTGATGTGGACGTCGTCCACGACGACGGTCGGGACACGCTCGTCCCCGGCAGTCGTGCTCCCGGTGGTGTCGGTCATGTGCTCAGCCACGTCCGTACAGCTCCTCTGCCTTCCAGAAGTACACGAAACCGCCCGCCCCGCACACGAGCGCCCAGCCCGCGGCGACGGCCCAGACGTGCGGGGGCAGCTGGGACGCGGAGAAACTGTCGATGAGTGCGAACCGCATCAGGTCGATGAAGACGGCGGCCGGCTGGCACTCCAGCGCGACCTTCACCAGGTGCGGGACCCGGTCGCCCTTGAGCAGCTTGTCGATGCTCCACATGACGCCCGAGGCGTACATCCAGGTGCGCAGGACGAACGGGGTCAGTTGCGCGATGTCCGGGGTCCGCGCGGCCAGCCGCGCCACCACCATCGAGACACCGGTGTTGAACACGGCCTGCAGGAACAGCGCGGGGACCGCCAGCAGCCAGGACGGCTGGGGGAACTGTCCGAACGCGAGAAGGATGACCACCAGCGCGCCCAGCGAGAACAGCAGCTGCTGGAGCTGCTGGAGGGCCAGGGCGATCGGCAGCGAGGCGCGCGGGAAGTGCAGGGCCCGCACCAGGCCGAGGTTGCCGCTGATGGCGCGGGTGCCCGCGGTGATCGAGCTGCTGGTGAAGGTCCAGATGAACACGCCCGTGACGAGGAACGGAACGAAGTCCTCGACGTTCCGCTTCGTGTTCATCAGGACGCCGAAGATGAAGTAGTAGACCGTCGCGTTGAGCAGCGGGGTCATGATCTGCCAGATCTGGCCGAGCTTCGCCTGGCTGTACTGGGCGGTGAGCTTGGCGGTGGCGAATGCGGTGATGAAGTGCCTGCGGCCCCAGAGCTGCCCGATGTACGCCCGCAGCGTCGGCCGGGCGCCGCTCACGGCCAGACCGTGCCGGGCGGCGAGCGCGGCGAGCTCGCCCGGCGCGTACACCGGGTGGAGAGCGTCGGGGGCGTGGAGCGTATCGGTCACCGCTGGGGCCGGCGGGGTCGCTGAGGCTGTTGTCTGGCTCACCACGATCGCTTTCGACGAGAGGGCAGGAGCATCGCGACCGCCGGGACGGCACCGTATCGTCGCAACGTCGAGAGTAGGGCGCCAGTGCGTCGGGACGCAACCGTTTCGTCGTTACGGACTATCATTCACGTCATGACCACCGACCCGGGAACCCGCCGCCGTGTCCCCGCCGGAGCCGCTGTGCTGCGCGAGGACGTCACCGATGCCATCCGCAGCGCCGTCTTCGACGAACTGGCAGCGGTCGGCTTCGCCCGGATGTCGATCGAGGGCATCGCCCGCCGTGCGGGCGTCGGCAAGACCGCCGTCTACCGTCGCTGGAAGTCCAAACTGGCCCTGGTTCTCGACCTGGTCTCCGCCGTAGCGGTCCAGGGCATGCCGGCCCCGGCCACCGGCTCGCTGTACGGGGACGTGCGCGCCGTACTCCAGCTGGCCTCCTACGCGCTGCGCCACCCCGTCGCCTCGCAGGTCATCCCGGATCTGCTGGTCGAGGCGGCCCGCAACCCGGAGATCTCCGAGACGATCAAGGCGGCCCTGCTGGACCCGCAGCAGGGCATCGCCGCCGTCGTCGTCCGGGACGCCGTCGCCCGGGGCGAGCTGCCCGAGGGCAGCGACCCCGACCGCGCGCTCGACCTGATCGTCGGCCCGCTCTACTGGCGGCTCGCGGTGGTCCGCGGTGAGCTGCCCAAGGGGTACCTGGACGACCTGGCCGCCTCGGCGGTCTCCGCCCTCAGGAAGAGCTGACCGCAGGCCGCTCCACGCTCCGCCCGGCCTCCGGTGCCAGCAGCCGGTCCGCGACCCTGGCCGCCGCCCCGCCGTCGTCCAGGTCGCAGAAGTCCCGGCGGAAGCTCTCGTACGCATCCGCGTGCCGCTGCGCGGACGCGGCCAGCGTGCCTGGGTGACGGAGCGCCCGGGCGATCTCGTCCGTGCCGACCAGCAGCGGGCCCGGGGCACGGGTCTCGAAGTCGAGGCAGAAGCCGCGCACCGTGTCGCGGTAGTGCTCCAGGTCGTACGTGTGGAAGAGCATCGGGCGGCCGGTGTGCGCGAAGTCGAACATCAGGCCCGCGTAGTCGGTGACCAGCACGTCGGCGATCAGCAGCAGCTCCGCGGTGTCGGGGTGCGCGGAGACGTCGCGTACGTGCGGGCCGTCCGGCACCGAGCCGGTCACCCGCGGATGCCGGCGCACCAGCACGGTGTGCGTGCCGTCCAGCGCCCGGGCCAGAGCCGCCGGATCGAGCGCGGCGTCCCACCGGTAGCGGTGCGGACCGGAACCGGCGGCGGTGTGGGCCAGCTGGTCCCGGTACGTCGGCGCGTACAGCACCACGCGGTGGTCCGCCGGGACGGCGAGACCGCGCCGGACCCGCTCGGCGGTCTTCTCCCGGTCGGCGGCGAAGAGCAGATCGTTGGCGGGTGAACCGGCCTCCAGGATCTCGCCGTCGTAGCCGAGCGCGCGGCGCAGAACGGGGCCTGCGAAGCGGCTGGGGGAGACCAGCACGGACCACTGGGCCGCGCGGTGCGGGAGGGACGCGAGATCGTGGTGGTCGGCGTAGAGGGAATCCGTCAGATCGGTCCCGAAACGGCCGAGCGGCGCGCCGTGCCAGGTCTGCACGACCGTCTGCCCGGGCCGCCGTTCGAACCACTCGGGGAGCTGGTCGGCGGTGACGATCCGGCGGGCCCGCGCCAGCGCCTCGTACCAGGCGGCACTGTGCTCGACGACCGGCACGGCGGCGGGCGGAACGTGCCCCTGCCGCCCGTCGGTCACCCAGAGATGCTCGGACTCCACGCCCCGGCGCACGAGTTCGCGGTGGACGGCCCGCGGGGAGTCGCCGCCGGTGTACAGCACGGCGTCGCGCAGCGGCAGCCCGCGCTGCGCCGGATAGTAGCTGCTGCGCAGCGCCGCCTGGCGGTACGCGCCCCGCTCGCCGGGCGCGAGGGCCGGCCCGGCGTGCACGGTCAGCCGGTCGCCGTGGCGCCGGTCGAGGATGAACTCACGTACGCCGTCGGTGCGTCCGGTCTCGTGACGGAGCGGCAGGCGGGTGCCGAGCGCGGTCAGTACGCGCACGGGCAGCCCGCCCAGGTACGCGTCCCAGCGGCCCTCGTGGAGGTCCGCCGCGGCCGACGGGGCGAGGAGCGCGGCGAAACGGGCCGTCTCGCCCCCGCCCCCCGGCGGCTGCGGGTAGGTCACCGGGACGGTCACCGTCTCGCGCAGGACGTCGTGCCGCAGGACGAGCTGCGCGGGACCCGCTCCGGCCCCTGCCGTGCCCTCCACCCGCAGCGCCCCGTCCGCCGTCCACCCGGCCCGGTCCACGACCGGCTGCGCGGTCAGGTCCAGCACCAGTTCGCCCGCCGCGTCGGCGAGCGCCGGAAGCGGCAGGTCCGGCGCCGCGCCGAGCGGGACCCGGGAGCCGTCCGCCAGGACCAGCCGTGCCCGCCACCGGCCGCCGGGCTCCGCCTCGACCTCGCGCGGTGCCCGGTGCTGCTGCCGGGGCGCGGCCGCCATCGCGGTGAGGTCCGTGAGCGGGATCCGCACCGCGAAGCGCTCGTCCGCCCGGCACTCGAACGGGTACTGGTACTCGGGCTCCGGCGCCCCTTCGCATGCCAGGGCCAGTGTCCTCGGCCGGACGCCGCCGTACAGCCGCCCGGTCAACTCCAGCTCCGTGCCCGTGCGATGGGACTCGCACCGGGCGGGCAGCCGTGCCACGGTCAACTGCAGCCGCCCGCCCCGGTAGTCGAGCACCGCCCGCCGCCCGTCACCCAGGTCGTGGACGAGGGGCTGGACCGCGGCGGACTCCACGGCCCGTACCGCCGCCCTGCGCGCCACACCGTGCCCGGCGACCATCACCCCGATCAGCCAGTTGCCGGACCCCAGCCGTCGCGGATCGAGCACCATCTCGAATCCGGAGTGGTCGTAACTGTGCAGCTGTTGGCCGGAGTCGACGGTCGCCTCCGGTGCGGGGACGGACCGCACCGGCACGGACCGCAGCCGCCTGCCGTGCGTCGCACGCACCATCCCCATCTTCAGCGAGTGGCGGGGCGCCGCGGCGGACAGATTCCGGATGTACGCGTATCCGCGCAGCCGGAGCCTGCCGTCGTCGCCCCACCGCGCCTGCAGCAGCCTCGCCACCGCCGGGAGATCGGTCCTGGCCAGGCGTGCGCCGTCCGCGACGCCGGGGAAGGCGGCCCGCCGCCGTCCCGGCACCCCCGTGACCGCGAACGTCCCCGCGCCGTTGGCCCGTTCGAAGGCGAGCACCGAGAGCAGCTCGGCCGTCCTGCGCTCCCGTACCAGCTGCCACTTGATCCGCAGCTCCACCGGAAGACCGTCGAGGGCCGCCGGACCCGCACGGTCGAGGAAAGCACCCGCGTCCGCCATGAACGCCTCCCGGTACTCGGGGCCGCCCATCGGCAGCCCCTCCAGGAAGTACACGAAGTCGTCGCGCAGACAGGACGCGTCGTAGCGCTGCCGGGCGCCCCGGTTCCCCTCCCGGTCGCCGAGGAACGCACTGACCCGCTCGCACGCCGAGATCCGGTCCCGTACGCCCTTCACGTCCGTGCGCCGCCGGGTGATCGACCCCTCCCGCACCCGCCAGTAGTAGACGTGCTCGTGCAGCACATCGACGGAGCCGGCGAGGAAGTGCGCGGGGATCATCACCGGGGTGTCCTCGTAGAGCTTCCCCTCCGGGAAGGCGAAGCCGTGACGGTCCCAGAAGGAGCGCCGGAACACCTTGTTCCAGGCGACCCGGTCGGCGAGCAGCCGGGGATCGCGGCTGACGTGGGTGCGGGTGCGGGTCTCCGTCAGCCAGCGGTACTGCCAGGCCTGCTGCCTGCCCTGCTCGGTCAGCCGCCAGACGTTTCCGGTCGCCAGGTCGGAGCCGGTCGACTCCAGTGAGTCCAGCATCCGTTCGTACCCGTCATGGACGACGATGTCGTCGCTGTCGGCGAACGCCAGGTAGGGGACGCCGGGCGTGGTGTGCCGTACGCCCGTGTTGCGCGCCGCGCTCAGCCCCGCGTTGGGCTGGCGGACGTAGCGGAAGCGCCGGTCGCGGGCGGCGAACGCCTCGGCGATCGCCGTGCTGCCGTCCGTCGAACCGTCGTCGACGAGCACCACCTCGACGGCGCCGACGGACTGCTCGGCCACCGACCGCAGACATGGCTCCAGATACTCCTCGACGTTGTGGACGGGGACGACGACACTGAGGCGAGGCTTCATGCCCGGGTCAACCCGGGCGGGCGCCCCGGGTCACCGGCACTGACCCGAACGGGTGAATGCGGGATTCGGCGCACCGTGAGTGCGCGATTACGCTCGGCTGCCATGCTTCTCCCGTCGGTCCGCCTCAGTGTCGTCGTTCCGGTCCACCGCGTTCAGGGATATCTCAGGGCGACCCTGGAGTCCGTGCTCGATGCGCCCGCCACCGGACTCGAAGTGATCGTGGTCGACGACGGCTCGACGGACGGCAGCGCCGCGATCGCCGCCGAGTTCGCCGAACACGACGCACGCGTACGGGTGCTGAGCCTTCCCGAGCACCGCGGCGCGGGGCCGGCGCGCAACGCCGGAGCGGCCCGGGCGCGCGGGACGTACCTGCTCTTCCTCGACGGCGACGACCTGCTGCGACCGGGCGCGCCGGAGGCGATCGCCGACCGGCTGGACCGTGGTGAACCCGATGTGCTGCTCCTCGGCCACGACCACGTCGACTGGTGGGGCGAGACCGCACCCGCCGACGGGCTCCCGTCCGCGCGCAACCGCCTCTTCCGGCGGGAGTTCTGGACCGCGCACGGCCTCCACTTCACCGACGGCCCGTACGAGGACGTCCTCCCCGTCCACCGTGCCGCCCTGCTGGCCGCCGACGCAGGCACCCTCGCCACCCTCGACCTGGTCTGTGTCCGTCACCGCATCCGCCGCGGCGGGACCTTCGCCACCACCCCGGGCCGCCACCACTTCGCGGTCATCGACGCCTACGAACGGCTGCGCACCGAGACCGGCGGCGACCCGCGGATCGAGGAGGCCCGTGCCCGCCATCTGAGCGCCGTGCTCGGCGACCCCGGGCGGATCGCCCCGTCCGACCGTGCCGCCTTCCACCGCGCCGCCGGACTCCCCGGCGGTTACGCCGCGTACCGGGCCCGGCAGGCGGCCCGCGACCGGCGCGCCCGGGCCGCCGCCGCCCTGCGCCGCCGGAAGAAGACGCTGCGCGCCCGTGTCATGCGGGCCGCCTACCGCGCCGACCTGCACCGCCCCCTGGACCCCGGTCTCGCGGTGTACGGGGCCTACTGGAACCGTGGTGTCGCCTGCAATCCGGCCGCCATCCACGCGAAGGCGGCCGAACTCGTCCCGCACATCCGGGGTGTCTGGGTCGTCTCCTCCCGCCACCGGGACCGGATGGAGCCCGGCACCCCGTACGTCATCGAGGGCTCCCGCGCCTACTGGCGGGCCATGGCCACCGCCACGTACCTGATCAACAACTCCAGCTTCCCCGGCGGCTTCACCAAGCGCCCCGGCCAGGTCTACCTCCAGACGCATCACGGCACCCCGCTCAAGACCATGGGCCTCGACCAGCGCGGCTATCCCGCCCTCACCGGCGGCATCAGCTTCGAGAAGATCGTCGCCCATGCCGACCAGTGGGACTTCTCGCTCTCCGCCAACCCGCACACCACCGAGATCTGGGACCGGGTCTACCCGTCCTCGTACGAGCACCTGAACCTCGGTTACCCGCGCAACGACATCTTCTTCACCGCCTCCGCCGCCCGCACCGCGGAACTCCGGGACCGGCTCTCCATCGCCCCCGGTCAGACCGCCCTGCTGTACGCGCCCACCCATCGCGACTACCGCAAGGGCTTCGTCCCGCATCTGGACCTCGAACGCCTGGCCCGCGAACTGGGCCCCGGCCACGTCGTGCTGGCCCGCGCCCACTACTTCTACGGCCGCTCGGCGGGGCTGGACGGTGCCCGGGTGATCGACGTGACCGGGTACCCCTGCGTCGAGGAGCTCTGCCTCGCCTCGGACGCGCTGATCACCGACTACTCGTCGCTGATGTTCGACTACGCCTGCCTGGACCGCCCGATCATCAGCTACGCCCCGGACTGGGCCGCGTACCGGGCCTCGCGCGGCACGTACTTCGACCTGCTCTCCGGCCGCCCCGGAGACACCCCGGGCGCGGTCGCCACCACCGAGGACGGGCTGCTGGAGGTGCTGCGGTCGGGGGAGTGGCGTTCGGAGCACGCGGCCGGGCTCCGCGCCGCGTTCCGGCAGCGCTTCTGCCCGTACGACGACGGGCGCGCCGCCGAGCGCGTGGTGCGACGCGTGTTCCTGGGTGAGGCCACCGATGTCACCCGTTCGAGGCAGTAACCGGTGACCCCCGGCCGTTCACACGGTTGAGCCATACGGACAACCAGGCCCCCGATGAACGGACGTGCTCAACATGCCGCCACGGCTCAGTGTCGTCGTCCCCGTCTACAACGTCGAGCTCTATCTGACGGACTGCCTGAAGTCCCTCGCTGAGCAGACCATGACCGACCTGGAGGTGGTGATGGTCGACGACGGGTCCACCGACGGCAGCGCCGCCCTGGCCGGCTCGTTCGCCGCGCAGGACAGCCGCTTCCGGCTGGTCGCTCAGAAGAACGGCGGTCTCGGGCACGCCCGCAACACCGGTGTCCGCAACTGCGACCCGGGCAGCAGCTTCGTCGCGTTCGTCGACAGCGACGACGTCCTCCCGCCCCGCGCCTACGAACTCCTCGTCGGCGCCCTCGACGAGACGGGCTCCGACCTCGCGTCCGGCAACGTGCTCCGGCTGCGCGCCTCCGGCAAGCTCCAGCAGTCGCCGAACTTCCGCAAGCCCATGGCGACCACCCGGCTACGCACCCACATCTCCCGCGACTGGGACCTGGCCGCCGACCGGATCGCCTGCAACAAGGTCTTCCGCCGGTCCTTCTGGGACGAGCACGCCTTCGCCTTCCCGGTCGGCGCCCTCTACGAGGACATCCCCGTCGTGCTCCCGGCGCACTTCCTGGCCCGCTCCGTCGACGTCGTCAAGGACCCCGTCTACCACTGGCGCGACCGCGCCGGCTCGATCACCACCCGCCGCGCCGTCGTCCGCGGCATCCAGGACCGGGCCTCGCACGTGCTGGGCGTCTCCACCTTCCTGGACGAGCACCGCAGCGCCGCCGAGAAACGCCACTACGAGGCGCATGTCCTGGCCAACGACCTCTGGTACTTCATGGAGGCGCTGCCCGACGGCGACGACCGGTACCGCCGCGCCTTCCTCACGTACGCCAACGAGTTCACCGACCAGGTCGACCCGGCCGTGCTCGACGCGCTGCCGCTGCGGCTGCGCCTGATGTGGCACCTGGTCCGCCAACGGCGGATCGACGAACTGCTGGCGCTGCTCGCCCACGACAAGGCCGAACCGGGTGTCTTCACCGTGCGGGGCGTCCGGCGCCGCAGCGCCTCGTACCCGGCCCTCAGCCGTCCCGTGCCGCGCTCCGTGCTGCGGATCGGCGACCGGGACCTGCCCCTCACCGCCCGGCTGCGCGAGGCACGCTGGCAGGGCGGCAAGCTGCACCTCAAGGGCTACGCGTACATCCGTAACCTGCCGGCCACCGCACGGCACAGCGAATTCCGGGCCGGCTGGCTGCGGGCCGGCCGGCGGCATGTGGTGCCGCTGCGGCTGCGCACGGTCGACGAACCGGAGGCCACCGCCCGCTCCCGGCAGAGCCTGCACGACTACGACCGGTCGGGATTCGAGACGGTCGTCGACCCGGGCAGGCTCCGGATCCGCCCCGAGGGTTCCGTGGAGCGGCTCACCTGGCGCCTCGAGGTCGGCATCGCCGGGCACGGGATGCTGCGCCGCTCCGGCGTCTCCACCGATGAGGCCGCCGCGGCGCCGCCCGTGCACCGGCCGGACGGTGACCACCGGATCGTGCCCGCCTTCGAGAACGGCAGGCTGGTGCTGCACGCCGAGCGGATCGACGCCCGGTTCGAGACGCACCGGGCGGGCGAGACGGCCGACGGGGCGCGCACCGTGGTGATCGACGGCATGATCCGTGACCGCCTCGGCCGGGGACCGCTGCGGATCGGCCTCACCCACCGGCCCTCCGGCACCTCCTTCGACTGCCCGGCAACGGTGCACGAGGGCGGCGCGCCGGCGGCGGCGGGCTGGCGGCGCTTCACCGCCGAGATCCCGCTCGGCGCGGTCGCCGACGCCCGCCCGGACCCGGCCGCGGACACCGTCGCGTACAGCCTCCATCTGGTCGGGCCGGAAGGCCGCAGGACACCGGTCGACGTGCCCGGACCCGTCCGGCCGGGCCGCTACCCGGTCGCCTCCGGCGACGGCAGGCGGGAGCTGGCCCTCACCGCGAGCGCCCGAGGCAATCTGCTGATCAGCGACCGGACCGTGCAGCCCGCCGCGGAGCTGGCGAGCTGGACCGAGGACGGGCTGCTGCTCCTGGAGGGCACCTTTCCCGACGAGCCAGGGTGCCCCGTCGAGCTGGTCGCCCGGCACAGCGGACACCGCGAGGAGGCCGTGTTCCCGGTGGCCCTCGCCGGACCCGCCGAAGCGCGGCGGTTCCGGGCCGTGCTGCGGCCGGACGCCGTGGAGGCACCCGGCGGGGCGCTGCCGCTGGGGGAGGGCCACTGGTACTTCTTCCTCCGCGAGAAAGGCGCCACCGACGACGTCCAGGACATGGCGCTGCGCATCCCGGCCGCCGCCCACCACACCCTGCCCACCGCCCGCACGCTCGCGGGCCGCAGGTACACCGTCGAGCGGCGCCACCACGATCAGCTGCTCGTCAACTGCGCGCCGATGCTCACCGCGGCCGAGCGCGGCGCCCGCGGGAAGCGGCTGCTGCGCGAGGCGTACGGGCAGCAGCGCACCGTGCCGCTGCGCCCCACCGTCCTCTACAGCAGTTTCGACGGCCGGCAGTACTCCGACTCACCGCGCGCGATCTACGAGGAACTCGTTTCCCGCAGCGTCGAGTTCGAGCACCTGTGGGTGGTCCGTGACCAGCAGGCCCGGATCCCGGCCGGCGCCACCGCCGTCGTCCACGGCTCCGCCGCCTGGCACGAGGCGCTCGCCCGCAGCCGCCACATCGTCACCAACACCCAGCTGCCGGAATGGTTCGAGCGGCGCGAGGGCCAGACCGTCGTCCAGACCTGGCACGGCACCCCCCTCAAACGGATCGGTCTCGACCTGGCGGGCACCGCCCAGGCCAACACCGGCTACATCGCCACCATCGAGCGCCGCGCGAGCCAGTGGAGCGTCCTGGTCTCCCCGAACAGCTTCTCCACCCCCGTCCTGCGGCGCTCCTTCGGCTACCGCGGCGAGATGCTGGAGTGCGGTTATCCCCGTAACGACCTCTTCCGCGCATCCGACCGGGTCAAGGTCGCCGCCGCGGTACGGGAGCGGCTCGGGATCCCCGAGGGCAAGCGGGTCGTGCTCTACGCGCCGACCTGGCGCGAGGACCGGCCGCAGGGAGGCGGCAGGTACGCCCTCGACCTGCAGCTCGACCTGGCCGCCGCCGAGCGTGAACTCGGGTCGGACACCGTGCTGCTGGTGCGCCGTCACTACCTGGTGACCGACCGGCTCCCGGACAGCGGCAGCGGCTTCGTACGGGACGTCTCGCGCTACGGGGACGTCGGTGAGCTCATGCTGATCAGCGACGCGCTGGTCACCGACTACTCCTCGCTGATGTTCGACTTCGCGCAGACCGGCCGGCCGATGCTGTTCCATACGTACGACCTCGCCCATTACCGCGACACCCTGCGTGGTTTCTGTTTCGACTTCGAGAACCGCGCCCCCGGCCCCCTGATCCCCGAATCCTCCGACCTCGTCGAGGCGCTGCGTGATCCGGTCCTGGCCACCGCGGGACACGCTCAGGCGTACGAGGCGTTCCGCCGGGACTTCTGCGATCTGGACGACGGTCATGCGGCTCGGCGGGTGGCGGACCGGATGCTCTAGCCCGCGCGGCGCCGTTCGCAGGTGCCGGCTCCCGCACCGCCGCGGGACCGGCACCGGACCCGGTGTCCGAGCGGCGGTGGGCGGGAATCGGCGCGTGGAATGCGAACGGTGTGAACCGTTCGAGTGATGTGCGCCGTCCGTTGTACGTGCAGTTGGGCAGGGAATCGATTCATCTGCCCGCTTAAGTATGTTGATCGGCGAGATGACCCACTTCTGGTTGCTACGTTCTGTTTTCATGGGTAACCCACTGTGGTGCGACATCGGGAGAGTGCGGCGGGCGAGAGTCGGCGTACTCGCCGCCGCGGCCGTCGGACTGCTTGTCAGAATGCTGATCGCGGCCAACACGCAAGGCCCCGCCGATGTGCGCTTTTTTCAAGGCTTCGCAAAGAACATCGCCGTTTACGGTCCTATTCGAATTTATGAGCAGCCGTTGCCGGGGCTACCCGTCTACAACCATCCGCCGCTGGCCGGATGGATGCTTCTCGGGCTGCATGAACTTGCCGCAATCGGAATTCCGTTCGGGACGCTGATCCGGTCACCCGCCTCGATCGCGGACTTCTTCTGCGCACTTCTCGTGTTCGAGATCGTCCGGCGGCGCCGCTCCCTCCGTACGGCCGTCGCCTGCGGGGTCGGTGTGGCCTTCAGCCCCGTACTGATCGCCACGTCCGGGTACCACGGCAACACCGACGCGGTGGCCATCACCTTCGCCCTCGCCGCCGCGTACCTGCTCGTCGACCGGAAGGCGCCGCTGGCCGCCGGGGTGACCGCCGCACTGTCGATCAGCGTGAAGTTCATCCCGGTCGTGGCGGTTCCGGCACTGTTCGCCGTAGCGCTGCGCGGCGGGCGTCCGGTCTTCGTCCGCTTCACCGCGGGGTTCACCGCCCTCGTCGCCCTCGTCTGGGGGCCGGTCCTGGCGACCGTGCCGGAGAACCTCACGAAGAACGTCCTGGAGTACGCGGGCGGCAACTACCGCCTCTGGGGGATCGTCCGGTTCGCGGACGTGCTCGGGCTGCCCGATCCGCTGATCGCCTTCGTCCGCGGCGAGGGCCACTACCTCTTCGTACTGATCTGCGTGGCCGCCGGCGTCTGGCTGGCCCGGGCGCGGCCCTCGCAGCTGCCCGGGGCCGTCGCGGTGACCATGGGCCTGCTGCTCCTTCTCTCCACCGCCTCCGGCCTTCAGTACCTGACCTGGGCGGCGGCCGCGATGTTCGTCGTCGGGTTCTGGCAGGGCCTCGCCTACAACTGCCTGCTCGGCTGGACCGTCGTCCTCGGCTACCAGGGACGCTCCGCCGTGCACTGGAGCGAGACGGTGCTGCTGCTCGGCGCCGCCGGCTGGTTCGTCCTCGCGATCGGCCTGGGCACCGGCGTCCGCAGGATTCTCGCCGCTCCGTCGGGCTCGTCACCGGCACCCCTCGCCGAACAGGTGTCGGTCACCGCGCCCCGCACCTCGCAACCGTCCGGTTCCGCTGCCAACTGACCGCACCGAGCACGACTGGAGAACTCCCCGTGAAGGAAAGCACGAGCCCCAGGATCGGCATCCTGGTGGTCGCGTACAACGCCGAGACGACGCTGGAGAGCACCCTCGACCGGATTCCGGAGGATTTCCGGTCACGGATCTCCGAGGTCCTCATTCTCGACGACGCGAGCCATGACGCGACCTTCACCGCCGGATGCCGTTGGTCGCAGACACAGGGGCTGCCCCGGACCATCGTGATGCGGCACACCAAGAACCTCGGTTACGGCGGAAATCAGAAGGCCGGATACGCGCTGGCCGCCGAACACGGTCTCGACATCATCGTGTTGCTGCACGCCGACGGCCAGTACGCCCCGGAATTCCTTCCCGACATGGTCGCGCCCATCGAACGCGGCGAATGCGAGGCCGTGTTCGGATCACGGATGATGAAGTCCGGCAGCGCCCTCAAGGGCGGTATGCCCGTGTACAAATGGCTCGGCAACCGCATCCTCACCCGGCTGGAGAACGGACTTCTCGATTCGGAGCTCACCGAATTCCATTCCGGCTATCGCGCCTACAGTGTCGCGGCGCTCAAGAAACTGCCGATCGACCGGAACACCGACGCGTTCGACTTCGACACGCAGATCATCGTGCAGCTGCTCCACGAAGGCATGCGGATCAAGGAGATCCCCGTACCGACGTACTACGGCGACGAGATCTGTTACGTCAACGGCGTGAAGTACGCGAAGGACGTCGTGAAGGACGTCCTCGAATACCGTCTCGCCGTCAAAGGGTTCGGCACCTGCGCCTGGATCCCGAAGCCCGTCGAGTACGCCTTCAAGGAGGGCGACGGCTCCTCGCACGCCTTCATCCTGGAGCGGATGCGGACGCTGCCGCCCGGACGGGTCCTCGACCTGGGCTGCTCCGGCGGCCTGTTCGCGCAGCGGCTCGAAGCACTCGGCCACGAGGTGACCGGCGTCGACTTCGTCGAGGTGCCCGGCGTCCGTGAGAAGTGCACGCACTTCCACCTCGCCGATCTGGAGAACGGGCTGCCCGCCGAGATCGGCCGCGGCTTCGACTATGTGGTCGCCGGCGATGTCATCGAGCACCTCTCGCGCCCCGAACGCGTCCTCGCCGAGGTGGCGACCGTGTTGCGGCCGGGCGGCCATGTGCTGCTCTCCGTACCGAACTTCAGCCACTGGTACTCACGGCTGCGGGTCGCACTCGGAATCTTCGACTACGACCGGCGCGGCATCCTCGACGAGACGCATCTGCGTTTCTTCACCCGGGCCAGCCTCCGCCGCACCGTCCGGAACGCGGGCTACGACGTCCTCGACCTCGCCTCCACCGGGGCGCCGTTCTGGACCCTGCTCGGTGGCCGGGGTTTCGTCGCCGCGCTGCTGGGCGGGGTGTCGAAGCTGCTGACCCGGATCCGGCCGACGCTGTTCGGATATCAGCACGTCGCACTGCTGACCCCGCATGCGGCCGAGACGATCATCGCTGGAGAGCACGTCGATGTTCAGGACATCATCAACCGACAGTACGTCCCTGCCGACCGGGTCGAGGTCTGAGAACGAGGCTGTCATCGCCTCCGTGCCCGCCCCCTCACGGCCTGCCGGGCCACCGCCTGCCGTCGCAGTCAGGAGCAACGCCTTGACCCTGCCCAGTCTGATGCTGCTCCTGACCGCCGTGTTCGCCTCGGCGGGCGGGCAGATCATGCTCAAGCACGGAATGAAGGGTGCCGCGGCCACGGCCGGCCGCGAGGGCGGCTCCCTCGCGATGCGCGCCGCGACCAGCCCGTGGGTCGTCCTCGGCCTGGTCGTCTTCGCGGTCTCGGCGGTCGCCTGGATGGCCACGCTGGCCAAGGTGCCGCTGAGCATCGCGTACCCGTTCAACGCGCTCGGCTATCTGCTGATCGTGCTGGCCGGATCGACCGTGCTGCACGAGCGCACCTCGATGTGGACCTGGGGCGGCTCACTGCTCGTGGTCGTCGGGCTCGTCACGGTCATGGCGGGCCAGCAACGCTGAGTCCGCAGCCGGACGGGCGCGGCGGATCAAGCCCGTCCGGCGACCGCGGACCCGGAGCCGGACGACGGGCCCGGACCGGTCCGCTCTCCCAGCAGAACCTTCCGTACCACCCGTTCCGCCGCGTTCCCGTCGTCGTACGGACAGAACCTGCTCCGGAACGCCGCCCGCAGCGCCGCGTTCTCCGGGCTGTCCCAGCTGCCGTCGAGGAAGATCCGGGCCAGCTCCGCCGTACTGTGGGAGACCGCGCCCGGGGTGTCGCCGGGCTTTCCGGACAGCAGGTCGAAGCAGACTCCGCGGACCGTGCGGTACGTCTCCCAGTCCGGGGCGTGCACCACGATCGGGCGGTCCAGCGCCGCGTAGTCGAACATCACCGACGAGTAGTCCGTCACCAGGGCGTCCGCCGCCAGACACAGCTCCTCGATCCGCGGATGGTCGCAGACATCGATGAGCGTCGGACGGTCCGGCAGCCCCGCACCCTCGTAGAAGTAGTGCGCGCGGACCATGATCACGGTCTCCGGTCCGAGTGCCTCGGTGAGTCGTTCCAGGTCGATCCGGCTGGTGAACGACGCCTCGTAGTCGCGGTGCGTGGGCGCGTAAAGGACGGCGCGCTGCCCGGGACGGACACCGAGCCCGGCCCGGATCTCCGCGATCCGCCCGGCTGTCGCCGTGGCGAGGACGTCGTTGCGCGGGTAGCCCGATTCGAGTGAGCGCGCGGCACTCGGATAGGCCCGGGACCACACCTCCGTGGAGTGCGGGTTGGCGGAGACGCTCCAGTCCCAGCGGTCGACCCGCTGCAGCAGCCGGTCGAAGTTCAGCCCCTGTGCCGCCGCCGGATACTCCTGCTGGTCCAGGCCCATGATCTTCAGCGGGGTGCCGTGGTGGGTCATCACGTGGATCTGACCGGGGCGTTTGACCAGGTGGTCGGGGAAGTTGACGTTGTTGAAGAAGTACGTGGCGCGGGCCAGCAGCCTCCAGTAGCGGCGGGTACCCGGCACCACGTGGTCGATGCCGGACGGCAGTGTGGGCACCTGCTTCTTCGACACCACCCACACGCCGCGCACCGAGGGCGCCAGCTCCCGGGCCTTGTGGAAGATCGCCTCCGGATTGCAGCTGACCCCGCGGTTCCAGTACGCGGCGTAGACGGCGAGCTCGCGGTCGAGCGGACGCCTGCGCTGCCACCAGTAGTACCGCGCCGACAGGGTGCGCTTCGCCCGTGCGCGCACTGCGGAGGGCACGGAGCGCACCCCCCGGCGCAGGGCGAGGACCCCGTCGAGGAGCCCGAGCGCCGCGTACCGGCCGGCCCCGAGCAGCCGCGGCCGCAGCCCTCTGGCGCCCGGGGGGAAACGATGCCCCTCGGGCCGGTGCGCGCGGTGGAACGCGGCCACGGCCCGTGCGTACCGCCTGCGCCGCCGCACCGACGGGTATCCGGCCAGGAGTTCCTGGCCGGCCCGTTCGAAGAGCGGGGCGCGCAGCTGGTGCAGGGCCGGCCGGTCCCGGAGGAACATCATCAGCCCGGCGTAGGCCTCGACCAGCTCGTGCGGTGCGGTGCCGTCCGTCGGCTCCGACTCGTCGGCGAGGTCGGGCAGATGGCGCTGCTGACGGTGTTCGACGCAGGCCTCGGCGAGGACGGCGACGGAGGCGGCGGCGGCCAGCGTCTGGAGGGCGTAGATCCGCTCGCCGTGCTGTCCCGGGCCGAAGCTCAGTTTCTCGGACTCGTGGAGGGTGCGGCGTACGGCCCGGTTCCAGGAGACCGGGGCGATGTCGAGGAGTCCCGGCTGCCCGGCGAGCGTGAGCGGGCCTGCGGGCAGCTCGCCCAGCAGCTCCAGCGACCGCGTCGGCCGGGGACGCCCGCGGAACGGCCGTTTGTGATGGCCGAACAGCAGCAGTTCCGGATCGCCGGTGTCATCCAGCCGGTCGGCGACGGCCCGCAGCGCGCCGGGCAGCAGCACGAAGTTTCCCTCCAGGAAGAGGAGGTAGTCGCCGAGCGCCCGTTCCGCCCCGGCGTTGCGCCGGCCGGCGGCGCCCACGCCCTCGCCCGCCGGTAGGTGGATGACCTGCATCCGGCCGTCCCGGGCCGCGAACTCGTCGAGCAGCAGCCCCGAACCGTCCGGTGCCCCGTCGTCGACACCGATCACCTCGATGTCCGCGAACGACTGCGAGAGCACCGACTCCAGGCACTCGCGCAGCTGTCCGCGGGCGCGACGGACGGGGATGATGACACTCAGCCGGGGCATACACGCTCTTTCTCGGTCACTGGCGCACGGCGGCGGACAGCGGGACAGCAGGGGCAGCGGGCGGGGCGGCGGGACGGGGCCGGCGATCAGGTCCCCTTGACGGAGCGCGCCCCGGCCAGGTCCCGGCCGGCGGGCTCCGCCTGCCGGTCCGCCGGCACGACCGCGCCGCCCGCGGCAGCGGCCGGGACGGCGGGGGACGCCGGATCGGTCGCGGGCGCCGGCACGGAGACGGGCGCCGGGCGCGGCTCCGACGCGGACACCTCGACGGCCTCCTCGCCCAGGAAGACCCGGCGCACCACCCGCTCCGCAGCGTGCCCGTCGTCGTACGGACAGAACCGGGCCCGGAACGCGGCCCGCAGCTGCGCGGAGCGGGAGCCGCGCCAGTGACCGGTGGCGAAGATGTCGAGCAGCTCGTCGTCGCTGTGCACGATCGCGCCGGGCGGGCAGGAGCGCAGGTCGAAGTAGGTGCCGCGGGCGGCCTCGTACGCCTCCCGGTCACCGCTGTGGATGACGATGGGCCGGTCCAGGTTGGCGTAGTCGAACATCAGCGACGAGTAGTCGGTGATCAGCGCGTCGGAGGCGAGCGCGACCTCCTCGACCGACGGGTGACCGCTGACGTCGATGATCCGCGGATGCGTCCGGCGGACCGGCGGAGCCCCGTACGAGTAGTGCGCGCGGGTCAGGATCACGAAGTCCGGACCGAGCGATCCGATCAGGCGCTCCAGGTCGAGGACGGGGTGCTGGGTGCGCCGGTAGTCGCGGTGGGTCGGGGCGTACAGCAGGGCGGTGGCACCCACGGGGACGCCGATCGACTCGCGCAGCCGCGCCACGTCGGCGGCGGTGGACCGCCGGAAGAGGTCGTTGCGCGGATGGCCGTACTCGAGCGTCGTGCAGCCGGCGGATGCCGAGGGGTAGGCCTTCTCCCACACGAGCGTGGAATGCCGGTTCGCCGAGAGGGAGAAGTCCCACTTGTCGACATTGGCGAGCAGCTGCTCGAAGTCCATGGCGCGGGCGGCCGCGGGGCGGTCCTGAAGGTCCAGGCCCATGGACTTCAGCGGGGTGCCGTGATGGGTCTGGAGCAGGACCTGGCCGCGCCGCTTCACCAGCCGCCGGTCGAAGTTGACGTTGTTCACCAGGTACTTGGAGCGGGCGAGCGCCTGCCAGTAGCGGTACGTCCCCGGGGTGAGCGGCCGGGTGCCGGCCGGAACGGTGTGGGCGTCCTCGGCACGGCAGATCCAGGAGGTGCGCAGTCCGGGCACCAGTTCGCGGGCCTTCGCCTCGATCGCCGCCGGGTTGCAGGCGTAACCGCGGTGCCAGTACGCAGCGAACACCGCCCGGTCCGCGCGGACCGGCAGCCGCAGCTGAACGCGGTAGTACAGCTGGAGCGAGGCGGCCCGTACCGCCCGGCGCACCGCGCCGGAGAGCCGGCGCAGCCGCCCGCGCACCAGCTGCGCCGACCAAAGGGCGCGGTACGTACGGTGCGCCCCGGCCCGGATCAGTCCGTGACGCAGCCGGGCACGGTGCGGGGCGGGGGCGCCGGGGGCGCGGTAGCGGCCGCAGTGGGCGCGGGCACGGCGGAAGAACTCGGCGTGGCTGCCGCGCGGCAGCCTGCCGCGGGTGGTGAACAGCGTCGAGAAGTGGTCGAGCATCCGGCGGAAGATCACCGGTCGCCAGGCGGCGAGCGCGGGGCGCGCGTCGATGAACGCGAAGACGCGGTCGTACTGGTCGAAGATGTCGAAGTGCTTGCGGCTGGTGGTGGAGAGGATGTTGCCCTGGCGCCGCTGCCGGTAGCCGACGCACACCTGGTCCAGGACGGCGATCGAACCGGCGGCCATCAGGACCGGGTAGGTCCAGGGCGTGTCCTCGTAGTAGCCGGGCGGGAAGGCGAACCCCTCGGCCTCGACGAACCCGCGGCGGTACGCCTTGTTCCAGACGACCATCAGGACCTTCAGCAGCCCGGGCCGGGCGGCGAGCGTGAAGGTGGCCGGGCCGGTCTCGGCGAGGTGCTCGGCGAAGTTGTTGCGCACGCTCTCGCCCGTCCAGTACGTGCGGGCGTAGTCGTAGACCAGGACGTCCGGGTCGCCGGTCTCCGCGATCCGGTCGGCGATGCTGCGCAGGGCGCCGGGAGTGAGTGTGTCGTCGCTGTCCAGGAAGATCAGGTAGTCGCCGGTGGCCTGAGCGATCCCGGCGTTGCGGGCGAGGCCCAGGCCCACGTTCTCCGGCAGGTGCAGGGCGCGCACCCGGCTGTCCCGGGCGGCGAATTCGTCGATGATCGCGCCGCAGGAGTCGGGGGAGCGGTCGTCGACCGCGATGATCTCGAAGTCCTCGTAGGACTGGGTCAGTACGGAGTCCAGGCTCTCGTGCAGATACGCCTGAACCCGGTACGCGGGCACGATGACACTGAACCTGGGCACAACACATCCATGGGTCGTTCGCTGGCGCGGGCGGGTGGTCCGCAAACGGCCGATGGAGTGCGAGGGTTACGCCGAACGTGGCATTCGTGCGAAATGCCAGGTGGGGCGGGTCCCGTTTCGAGTGACGGGACCCGCCCCACGTTGACGCGCGGCCGGTGGACTTCCGGGATGCGGTGACGGCTACTTGACCGCGCCCGCCATCACGCCGGAGACGAACTGGCGCTGGAACGCGAAGAAGACCGCCAGCGGGATCACCATCGACACGAAGGCGCCGGGCGCCAGCACGTCGATGTTGTTGCCGAACTGCCGTACCTGCTGCTGCAGTGCGACGGTGATCGGTGGTGAGTCGGAGTCCGCGAAGATCAGCGCGACCAGCATGTCGTTCCACACCCAGAGGAACTGGAAGATCCCGAGCGAGGCGATCGCGGGACCGCCCAGCGGCATCACCACCCGGGTGAAGAGCCGGATCTCGCCCGCCCCGTCGAGCCGGGCCGCCTCCAGGAGTTCGCGCGGGATCTCCGCGAAGAAATTCCGCAGCAGGAAGGTCGCGAACGGCAGACCGAAGGCGGTGTGGAAGAGGATGACGCCGAAGGTCGTCTCGAAGATCCCTATCTCGCCGAAGAGTTTGGAGACCGGGACGAGGGCGACCTGCACCGGAACCACCAGCAACCCGACGACCAGCAGGAACCACCAGTCGCGGCCCGGGAATTCCATCCAGGCGAAGGCGTACCCGGCGAGCGAGCCGATCACCACGACCAGGACCGTCGCCGGCACGGTGATCAGCACCGTGTTCCACAGGGAGTGGGTGATGGTCGGGTTGTCCAGCAGCCGGCTGTAGTTGGCGAAGGTGAGCTCGGACGGTGCGGTGAAGACCTTCCACCAGCCCGTGGCCGCGATCCGGTCGGCGCTGCGGAGCGAGGAGAGCAGCAGCCCGATGGTCGGCATCAGCCAGAACAGGCCCACCAGGACGAGGAAGACCCGCATCGCGCCGCCGCCCGCGCGGGCCGCGAGGCGTGCTCCGAGGGACTCCCCGGCCTTCGCCGTACCGGTACTCGTGGCGGTGCCGGTGCCCGTGACCGTGGTCGGCGCTGTGGTCATCGGCGCCCCTCCTTCCGTATCCGGCGGATATTGAAGATCATCACCGGGATCACCAGCAGCAGCAGGAGTACGGCGATGGCGCTGCCGATCCCCAGGTCCGCGTCCGTGCCGAACGAGGACCGGTACAGCTGCAGCGCCAGGACGTTCGCATCGTCCTGGGAGGAGCCCGGGGCGATGATGAAGACCAGGTCGAAGATCTTCAGGACATTGATCATCAGGGTGACCAGCACCACCGCGAGGACGGGGGCGAGCATCGGCACCGTGATCCGGCGGAACACCTGCCACTCGTTCGCGCCGTCCACCCGGGCCGCTTCGAGGAGTTCACGCGGCAGACCCGCGAGTCCCGCCGCGATCAGCACCATGGCGAAGCCCGCCCACATCCAGACGTAACTCCCGATGATCCCGGGTGTCACCAGCGTCGGCCCGAGCCAGTCGACCCCGTTGTACGGCTCCTTGAAGTTCGAGGCGGGGAGGGTGAGCCGGGCGCCGTCCGCCGACGCGGGCAGCGTGAACGTACCGTCCGCGGCCGCCGTCGCCGAGGCGACCACCTTGCCGTCCTTGACCGCCTCGACCTTGAGCCCCTTGAGGCCGAGTTCGGTGGTGTCGATGACGTTGGGCTTTCCGCCGCCACCCCTGGTGAAGTCCAGCCACGCCGTCCCGGTGACCTTCCCGGACCGCGCCGGGGCCGCCTTCGCCGGGTCGGCATCGGCCGGCATCTTCGCGGGCGCCACCCCGACCAGCGGCAACTGGACCGGTGTGCCCGCGTGCACCGGCGCCTTGGTGACGAACGACCCGGCGCCGCCCGCCTTCAGCGGGTGGACGGGCAGCGGGTGCGCCTTCGGATACCCGGCCGACTCGGCGAACGTGTCGTGCACGCCCACCCAGACGGCATTGGCGACCCCGCGCTCCGGCGCCTGGTCGTACACCAGCCGGAAGATGATGCCCGCGGCGAGCATGGAGATCGCCATGGGCATGAAGACGACCAGTTTGAACGCCGTGCCCCACCGGATCCGCTCGGTCAGCACCGCGAAGATCAGCCCCAGCGCGGTGGAGACCGTCGGCGCGAAGACGACCCAGATCGCGTTGTTCTCGACCGCGGTCCGGATGGTGTCGTCCGTGAACAGCGCCTTGTAGTTGTCGAGACCGGCGAAGCCCGTCCCCGCCTGGTCGAGGAACGACCGGTAGACGGAGTAGACGATCGGATAGACCACGAGTGCGCCGAGCAGCACCAGTGCGGGCAGCAGGAACAGCGTCGCGATGGTCTTCCTGGTGCCGGTGACGCTCCTGCTCGGGCGCGTTCCGTCAGGGCGCTCGGAGCGCTCAGGGGGATGCTTGCCGGCGGGGGGCGCCGCGTCGGAGCCCCCCGCTGTCGCTGTCGTCATCCCGTCAGCTCTTGTACGCCTTGGCCGCGTCGGACTCCAGCTGGGCTTGAGTCCCCGCGATGTCCTTCGGGTTCTTCAGGAAGTCCTGGAGGGTCTTCCACTCGCCCTTCCCGGGCGTCCCGCCGAACGACTGCGGGGCCTGGTCGGACATGTCGAACCGGACCGCGTCACCGGCGGCGATCAGTGCCTTCGCCATGGTGCGCTGCACATCGTTCGGATACGCGGCAGGGTCCAGGGACTTGTTCGGCGAGATGAACCCGCCCTGCTCGGCCGCGATCTTCGCGGCGTCCGCCGAGGCCAGCCACGTCAGCAGCGCCTGGGCGCCCTTGCTGTCCTTCAGGGCGACCGCCGCGTCGCCGCCCGTCACCACGGGGGACTCGGCGCCGACCGCCGGGAACGGGAACACCTTGGCGTCCGTACCGATCTTCGCCTTGGTCTGCGCGATGTTGACGCCGACGAAGTCGCCCTCGAAGACCATGGCCCCCTTGGGCTGGTCGCCGCCGGTGAAGGTCTGGGTGACCGATGCCGGGAACTCGGTCTGCAGCGCGCCGTCGGCGCCGCCGGAGATCAGGGCCGGCTTGCCGAACAGCTGGGCCAGCGTGGTCAGCGCGTCCTTGACCGAGGGGTCGGTCCACTTGATCCGGTGCTGGGCCAGCTGGTCGTACTTCTCCGGGCCGGCCTGCGAGAGATAGATGTTCTCGAACCAGTCGGTGAGGGTCCAGCCGTCCGCGCCGCCCACCGAGACCGGGGTGACACCCGAGGCGGAGACCGTCTCGGCCGTCGACAGGAAGTCCTTCCAGGTCTTCGGCTCGCTCGCCCCCGCGTTCTCGAACGCCTTGGCGTTGTACCAGATCAGGGACTTGTTGGCGGCCTTGTAGTAGACGCCGTACTGGGTTCCGTCCACCGCACCGAGGTCCTGCCAGACCTTCGAGTAGTTCTTGGCCAGCTGCGCCTTCGCGTCGGCGCCCACCGGCTTGGCCCACTTCTTCTCCGCGGCCTGCTTGATCGCACCGACCTGCGGGATCATCGCGACGTCCGGCGGCTGACCGCCCGCGATCTTGGTGCCGAGGAAGTTGACGATCGGGTCCTGTGCCGGGACGAAGGTGACGGTGGCCCCGGTGCGCTTCTCGAACTCCTTCAGGACCTTGATGAAGTTGGCCTGTTCGGGCCCGGTCCAGACCGCCGCGACCGAGAGCTTCTCGCCGTCCAGCTTGGGTAAGGCGACACCCGAAGGGGTCTCCTTGCCTCCGGTGGAGCCTCCGTTCGCCTTTTCCTTCCCGCCGCCGTCGTCACCGCAGCCGGTGAGGGCCAGTGCGCCGATGGCGGTGAACACCATCGCGGCCCTGCGAATCCGAAGCGTTGTGCGCATCCCTGCCCCGTCTCTTCCGTGCGCGTGCGCGGACGGGCGGACCGCCGGTCCGGCGGTGCCGCTCGCCCTTCAGGTCGTCCTGTGCGCACCAGTCCTACGCCCGGCGCACGAGTGCCGCAATACCGCCATCGGCCCCAACTGATCGATCGTGATGGGCTCGTGACGTGGGCTCAGCCGTCCTGCGGTCGCCGGACGGCCCTCAGGGAGCGGGCCCGTCGCGGGGCGCGGCACCCATGAGACCGGGGGAACGGCCGAGGGCGGTACAGCAGGCCGCGGGGTCTTTCAGGAGGGGTACGGGGTGAGCGGAGCTATCCGTTCGGCGTTCACCGAACGCGCGGCCCGCTCCAGTGCGCTGGCCAGCAGCGCCAGGTCCGTCGGCCCGTTGCCCAGCTCCCGGACCGGGCGGCGGGCCGGTGGATCGCCCATCCGTTCCCACTCCAGCGGGACGACGGTGGGCCGCAGGGTCGCGGTCCGCGGAATGCGCCCCGTGACCCTGCCGCTCTGGAACGGCGTCACCCGCCCGTCCGGATGTCCCAGCCGCCCGCGGCCGGGCACCGGGTGGTCCGGCGAGGGCGGCACGACGGGCGCGTCGAGCACCACCCGCAGCCGTGCTCCACGTACCAGTTCGGTGTCCTCCGTGCGGTCGGCGCGGGCGGACGTCGCTACCAGGTGGACACCCAGCCGGCCGCCGTCCCTGGCGACGGCCTCCAGTGCCCGTACGACGGAACCGGCGGCGGGCCGTCCCGGGCTGCCGAGCGCGGGTGCGACCAGCGCGTCGAAGTCGTCGACCAGTACGACCAGGCGGGGCAGCGGGGACGGGCCGGGATCTGCGGACCGTGCGGTGGCGGGCCGCAGCCGGAGGGTGCCGCTCGTGGCCGGGTCGAGGTCGCCGCGCTGCTCGGCGGCGCTCGGCGTCCGACGGCCGACCGTCCGGTGCGCCACTTCGTGCCGGGCGTGCCAGTCGTCGAAGTCGAGCGGTCCGAGCAGTTCGGCCCGCCGCTTCAGTTCGCCGCCCAGCTCCTGGGCGAACTCGCGCATCCTGACCGGATCTGAGGCCACCAGATAAGTGAAGGCATGCGGGAGTTCCGTACAGGGCCGCAGGCTCTCGCCGCGTTCACCACCGGCTCCGTCGACCAGCAGGATGCCGAGCCGGTCGGGCCGGGCGGCGGCGGCGAGGGACGCGGCCACGGCACGCAGCAACTCGGTACGGCCGCTGCCGGACGGGCCCTCGATCAGGAGATGGGGCCCCTCGTCGGCGAGGTCGACACTGAGCGAACCCCGGGGCCCGGCCCCGAGCACGACGACCGGACGCCCGACCATGGCGGCGGCGGTCGCTTCGGAAGGCGGGGGTGCGGCGGCCTGGGCGGTCGCGGGACCCTCGACGGCCGAGGAGCCGGCCGTACGGGGGTCCGGGGCGCCTCCGGGCGCACCGGTGCGACGCTGCGCGCCGATGAGGGAGGCGGACCCGCCGGGGTACGGCGTGCGGCCGGAACCGTGCGTCTCGGCCCCCGGGTACGGCGTGCGGCCGGAACCGGTCGCGGACAGGCCGTCGCCACGGTCGGACCCGAGCCGTGACGTACCCGCGTGGGTGTCGTCCGCCGTCCCGGGGTACGGCGTGCGCCCCGACTCCGGCGACTCGAAGCCCGGGTAGGCCGTGCGCCCCGACCCGTACCCCTCGTCCGTCCCCCGGGCGTCGTCCCCCGGCGGGCGCGCGCTCGGTACCGCGCCGCTCCGGCCTCCGGGCGTGCGTTGCGCCCCGACGCGGGGACCCGCCCCGTCCGGGTAGGCGGTGCGGGCCGGACCGCGGCCCCCTGAGGCCTCCGTACCGCCGGAGGCACCGGAGGCGCTTATGCCGCCCCAGCTCCCCGACCCGCGCACCGTCGCCCCGGGCTGGATCTCCGACGTCGACGCCCAGCGGGCCATCAGGGAGGCGGGGGTGGCCCTGGCCAGGCCCAGTTCGTCGAGCAGGCGGGCGGAGTGCGGGAGCGCCGCTGCCGGCAGGCGGCCCGGAGCCGTCGTCGAACCCTCCGCACGCAACGGGGCCAGCGCCCGTGCGAACCGCTCCGCCCAGGCGGCCGAGACCGCGTCCACCGCGGCCACCGTGCCGTGACCCGCGGTCTGGCCGCCCGCCGTGCGCAGCAGCCGCAGTGCCGTCGCCACGTCGCCGCTGAGCATGGCCACAGCCCCGCACTCGCGGAAGGCGATGGACGCATGGCAGGCCGCCTCGTACGTCGCCGCGACCGGGGAGGTGGGCGACGCGGCCGGGGTCTCGGCCAGACAGATCAGATGGATGCCCGCCGCGGCGCCCGCGGCGGCCAGCCGTGCCGTGGTCTCGCGCAGCGCCGCGGACCCGGGGTCACCGTCGACGACCACCACGGTGTGCGGGCCCGCATACCGGGCGGCGGCCTCGGCCACCGTGTACCGGTCGACGCTGGCCCAGCCGGTGCCGAGCGGACCGTCGTCCAGCCGGCGAACCAGCTCCGCCGTGCGCGCGGTGGCCTGCTCCCGGTCGTACGCGAGAAGCAGCCGGCAGTCCTGGCCGTGCATGGGCCGCAGATGAGGCAGCCAGCCGAGCCACGCCCACGCGCGCCTGCGTTCGTCCGCGCCGCGGGAGCGGTCCGCGCTGATCAGCACGATCTCCAGGTCGGCCGGTGAGTGCAGCGCGGCGAGCTGCGCCACCGTCGAACGGGCGAGCCCGGCCAGCCGCTCCCGGGGTCCGGCGAGCCCGAGCGACCCGGCCTCCCGCAGCCCCACGGTCACCGGTACCGAGGGCATCCCGGCCCGGTCGGTGGTGCCCAGCCGGACCACCAGCGCCTCGGGGTGCGCACCGTCCCGCTCCCACAGCCGGGGGCCGGGCCCGAGCGCGGTCAGCAGCACGGTCGCCGGATCGGGCCAGGTCCCCGCCGGACGCGACGACGTGTACGGGGAACGCGGTAGTGGCACGGAGCCGGCCGCGCCCGGCGGACCGGCCAGGCCCTCGTCCGGCGCGGCCTCGTGCACCGGCTCGCCCCGGTTCCCCGCCAGCCTGCGCGCCCAGGCCCCTATGCCGCCGCGCCGGGGTGCCCCGTCGTCCGGGAACCGGCCGGACGGCCGCCCGGCCGCCCCCCGCTCGTCCGGCCCGTACGGTGCGCCGCCCTCGTGGACGGCGCCCGGGCCCGGGCCGAAGCCCGCGCTGTAGGTGTGACCGGAGCCGTCCTCCGCCGAGGGGCTCCCGCCCTCGGCGTGGGCCGCCGGCCGCGCCACCCGCAGATGACCCTCGCCGTCCGGTGCCGTCGCCAGCGCCGGTGAACGCGAGCCCGAGGTCAGCCGGAGCGTGGACTCGCCGAGCCGCAGCAGCGCACCGGGCTTCAGCCGCACCGGGCGGCCACCGACATCCGTACCGTCCAGCGAGGTGCCGTTCGTGGAACCCAGGTCGGCGACCGAGACGCTGCCGTCCTCGGAGACCGTCACCGCGCAGTGCAGCCGGGACACGTCGGGGTCGTCGAGCGGGACGTCCGCGTCGGCGGAGCGGCCGATCCGGATCTGTCCGCCGTGCAGCAGGTGGACGCCGCCCGCGTCCGGTCCCGCGACCACATGAAGCTGCGCCGGAGCGGCGTCGTCCACGGTCTCGTCCGCACCGGGTGCCTGGAGCGAGAGCACCGCCCCGTCGACCAGCGGCGGCTCACCGAGCGCGCACCGCTGCCCGTCGAGCCGCTCACGCCCGGCGAACAGCACCACCGCACCGCCGCCGAGCGAGCCGTCGGGCCCGGTGACGGCCGCGGCCAGGTTGGAGGCCACGGTGGCGAGTGCCGTTCCCGCGGGGGCGGTGACGAGCACGTCGCAGGCGCGTGCCGGGGTCTGGCCGCTGCGCGGCGCGAGGACGGTCAGCCGGATCTGCATCGCCGTCAGCGGTCCCTTCTGCGCGGGGTGCCCGGCAGGGGAAACGCCCTGTGATTCCCCCCACCCGGCACGGACGCGTCGTCCGGTACGGAGTCGTCACGTACCGCGAGGATCCCGACCTCACGGTTCCGTGCTGGAGGCATCCTCGCACCTGCCGCTGACAACACGCCCGGGGGCCGCCATGAAGTGATCTTGAAACGTCGGCTGTGGACCCAAAAGTGCCTGCTTGGGGCGTTGTCCGGAGGCATGTACGGGAGTCGGCCAACTGCCCCGAACCTGTCCTGGGCACAGGTGTGCGGCAACCATTCGTCCGGTGGCTGCGTCTTCTTTCGGACACGATGGCTCATACCTCGTCCATGACCGGAGACGACCGGCGGACGACCGACCGGTGCCCCGTTCGAAGGCCGCGGAGCGGCACTAGAGTGGGCCGGAAACTCCCGGGCGGGCCCCGGGGTCCGTAAGCACCACGATCAGCAGGGAGCGCATGACGTGCGGCCGGTAGGCAGCAAGTACCTGCTCGAAGAGCCGCTGGGACGCGGCGCCACGGGCACCGTCTGGCGAGCCCGTCAGCGGGAGACCGCAGGCTCCGAGGCGGCCGTCGCGGGCCAGCCCGGCGAGACCGTGGCGATCAAGGTCCTCAAGGAGGAGCTCGCCAACGACGCGGACGTCGTGATGCGGTTCCTGCGCGAGCGCTCCGTGCTGCTGCGGCTCACTCACGACAACATCGTGCGCACCCGCGACCTGGTGGTCGAGGGCGATCTCCTCGCCCTCGTCATGGACCTGGTCGACGGCCCCGACCTGCACCGCTACCTCCGCGAGAACGGCCCGCTCACCCCGGTCGCGGCCTCGCTCCTCACCGCCCAGATCGCGGACGCACTCGCCGCCAGTCACGCCGACGGCGTCGTCCACCGCGACCTGAAGCCGGCCAACGTCCTGCTCTCCGAGCGCGACGGCCGGATGCACCCGATGCTGACCGACTTCGGCATCGCCCGGCTCGCCGACTCCCCGGGGCTGACCCGGACCCACGAGTTCGTCGGTACGCCCGCCTACGTGGCGCCCGAGTCGGCCGAGGGCCGCCCGCAGACCTCCGCGGTGGACATCTACGGCGCGGGCATCCTGCTCTACGAGCTGGTCACCGGGCGCCCGCCGTTCTCCGGCGGCACCGCCCTCGAAGTCCTGCAGCGGCACCTCAGCGAGGAGCCCCGCCGCCCCACCACCGTCCCGGCGCCGCTGTGGACGGTCATGGAGCGGTGCCTGAGCAAGGACCCGGACCGCCGGCCCAGCGCCGAGAACCTGGCCCGCGCCCTGCGTACCGTCGCGGACGGTATCGGTGTGCACGCCACCTCGGCGCAGATCGCCGCCGCCGACGGCGTGGCCGCCCTGCTCGCCCCCGACCCGGCACCCACGGCCGTCCCGGAGACCCCCGGCGCTGCCGACCCGACGCAGGTGCTGCCCAGCAACGCGGGTGCGTACGACCCGAACGCGGCGACCAGCGTCATGCAGCACGGTCCCGGTCAGGGGCAGGCGTACGGCCAGGGCCAGGGTGGTGCACATGCCGACCCGACGGCGGTCATGCCGCCCGTGCCGCAGCGTCCGGACGGCCCGCCGCAGCCCGAGGGGCCGCACCCGTGGCAGTCCCAGCTGCAGGCGGCCCGTGACCGCAACGAGCAGACGCAGGTCCAGTACCTCGATCCGAGTCAGGACCCGCTGCGTCGCCGCCCCCAGCGCCAGCAGCCGCAACAGCCCCAGCAGCCTCAGCGCTCCCGCCCGCAACAGCAGCAGTACCCGCAGCAGCAGTATCCCCAGCAGCAGCAACAGCAGTACCCCCAGCAACAGCAGTACCCCCAGCAACAGCAGTACCCCCAGCGCCGCCAGCAGCCGCAGCAGCAGCGGCAGCGCGAGCAGTACGCGCCGCCGCAGCAGCCGCCGCCCCAGCAGCCGGCCCCGCGCCAGTCCCGCGAGCCGCGGCAACGCAGCGCCAACCCTATGAAGATCCCGGGCCTCGGCTGCCTCAAGGGCTGCCTGTTCACCGTGGTGCTGCTCTTCGTGGCGGGCTGGCTGATCTGGGAGCTGACGCCGCTGCAGGACTGGATCGGCCAGGGCCAGAGCTACTGGGACGCGATCGGTGACGCGATCGATTCCGTCAGCAAATGGGTCTCGGAACTCGGCGGCGGCAGTGGCGGCAGCGGTAGCGGCACCAACTGAGGGAGCCCGCACCACCAACTCCGTAGCTTTGTCGACTTCTGCGGGTGATTTCGCCCGTAGAAGTGAAGGTTGGCGCCATCCAGGGCACGCAACACCCCGATCGCCGCGTAACTTTGTCGACCGGAGGTCCAACGCCAGCCGCTGAGGGAGCAGTCTTGGCACGGAATATCGGCAGCCGGTACACCGCCCACCAGATCCTGGGGCGCGGCAGCGCCGGCACGGTGTGGCTCGGCGAGGGTCCTGAGGGCCCCGTCGCCATCAAGCTGCTCCGCGAGGACCTCGCGTCCGACCAGGAGCTGGTCGGACGCTTCGTCCAGGAGCGCACCGCGCTGCTGGGGCTCGACCACCCGCACATCGTCGGTGTCCGGGACCTCGTCGTGGACGGCAACGACCTCGCACTCGTCATGAACCTGGTGCGCGGCACGGACCTGCGCACCCGTCTCGACCGGGAGCGCCGCCTCGCCCCCGAGGCCGCGGTGGCGATCACCGCGGACGTCGCCGACGGCCTCGCCGCCGCGCACGCCGCCGGAGTGGTCCACCGCGACGTCAAGCCGGAGAACATCCTGCTCGACATGGAGGGCCCGCTCGGCCCCGGCGGCTCGCACCCCGCGCTGCTCACCGACTTCGGGGTCGCCAAGCTGATCGACACCCCGCGCCGCACCAAGGCCACGAAGATCATCGGCACGCCGGACTACCTGGCCCCCGAGATCGTCGAGGGACTTCCGCCGCGCGCCGCGGTCGACATCTACGCCCTCGCGACGGTGCTGTACGAGCTCCTCGCGGGTTTCACCCCCTTCGGCGGCGGCCACCCCGGCGCGGTGCTGCGCCGCCACGTCACGGAGACGGTGGTCCCGCTGCCCGGCATTCCCGAGGAGCTCTGGCAGCTCCTCGTCCAGTGCCTGGCGAAGGCACCGGCCTCCCGTCTGCGCGCCTCGGAACTCGCGGCACGTCTGCGCGAACAGCTTCCGCACCTCGTCGGCATCCCGCCGCTGGAGGTCGACGAGCCGGGCGCCGAACCGGAGCCGCAGCCGTACGACGAGCAGCAGTACACCCCCGCTCCGCAGGAACCCCGCCGCCGGGGCGCGGTCCCCCTGGTCCCCGGCGCCTCCCCGGACTCCAACCGGGACACCCACACGAGCATGCGGGTCCCGGCCCCCGACGAACTCTCCGGCGGTCCCCGGGGCACGGCCCGCGCCCCCCGCGCCCCCGGCCAGCCCCGGCCCGGCTCGGCCCGCAACAAGTCGGCCGCCGTCCGCAAGCGCCGCATCACGCTGGGCGTGGCGGCCGTGGTGCTGTGCGCGGCCCTGGGAGTGGGCGGCTGGCTGGCCCTCGGCGGCGACGACGCGGACGCGACCCCGCAGGGCCCGGGGAACTCGGCCCCCGCGGCGCCGTGACCACCCGACGGTCCCGGGACGTGCGCGCGGATCCGGCGGAAAGGGCGGCCCGGGGATAGTCCCGGCCGACAGCCGTTACGCTGGACCCGTGGCAGTCGTCGATATTTCCGAAGAGCTGAAGTCCCTCTCCTCGACCATGGGGTCGATCGAGGCCGTCCTGGACCTCGATGCGCTGAGGGCGGACATCGTCGCGCTTGAGGAGCAGGCGGCCGCGCCGTCCCTCTGGGACGACCCGGAGGCGGCGCAGAAGATCACCAGCAAGCTTTCGCACCTCCAGGCCGAGGTCCGCAAGACCGAGGCGCTCCGCGGCCGTATCGACGATCTCGGGGTCCTCTTCGAGCTCGCCGAGGACGAGGGCGACGCGGACGCCCTGGCCGAGGCCGAGACGGAGCTGGAGTCCGTCAGGAAGGCGCTCGACGAGATGGAGGTCCGTACGCTCCTCTCCGGCGAGTACGACTCCCGTGAGGCGCTGGTCAACATCCGTGCCGAGGCCGGTGGTGTCGACGCCGCGGACTTCGCCGAGAAGCTCCAGCGCATGTACATCCGCTGGGCCGAGCGGCACGGCTACAAGACCGAGGTCTACGAGACGTCGTACGCGGAGGAGGCCGGCATCAAGTCGACCACCTTCGCCGTGCAGGTCCCGTACGCCTACGGCACGCTCTCCGTCGAGCAGGGCACCCACCGGCTCGTCCGGATCTCGCCCTTCGACAACCAGGGCCGCCGCCAGACGTCCTTCGCGGGCGTCGAGGTGCTGCCGGTGGTGGAGACGACCGACCACATCGAGATCGACGAGACCGAGCTGCGCGTCGACGTGTACCGCTCCTCGGGCCCCGGTGGCCAGGGCGTCAACACCACGGACTCCGCGGTGCGTCTGACCCACCTGCCGACCGGCATCGTCGTCTCCTGCCAGAACGAGCGCTCGCAGATCCAGAACAAGGCGTCCGCGATGAACGTTCTCCAGGCGAAGCTTCTTGAGCGCCGCCGCCAGGAGGAGCAGGCCAAGATGGACGCCCTCAAGGGCGATGGCGGCAACTCCTGGGGAAACCAGATGCGTTCGTACGTCCTGCACCCGTACCAGATGGTCAAGGACCTGCGTACGGAGTTCGAGATCGGCAACCCGGAAGCGGTCTTCAACGGCGAGATCGACGGCTTCCTGGAGGCGGGCATCCGCTGGCGCAAGCAGCGCGAGAAGTAACCGACGGCGCGTTCGTACGGCGGTGCCTGGGCCTCGAAAGGGCTCCGGCACCGCCGTTTCCGTTGGCCTTCCGGGCCGACCCCGCCTGTCGCGGAATGCCGCTGCCCGAAGGGAAGTTGGGGCCGCGGACCGGGCAGGACCCGTGGCGAGTGCGTCACAGTCGTGATGCTGAATGGTGGTCAACCACTCGCAAAACGGTGCACATTGCACGGAACGGGCTTGACGTAGTCCTTAACTCTGGACAGGCTGCTACCGCAGCATGCGTATGTCTGGGACGGGTGTGGACGGGGAGGGCGGCTTGGCTGCGGCAGAACGTGGCCGGCAGGCCGAGAGCACGACCCCCGGCAGAGCCGTGAGCCCGCATATGGCTGCTCCACTGACGAGAACAGCTACTGGGGGTAGCAGCAGATGACCAAGAAGACGCGAGCCCGCGTCGCGCGGATAGCCGCGGGTGCGGTAATCGCCGCGGGTGCCTCGCTGACCGCTGCCGGTGCGGCGCAGGCCGTCGGCATCGGTGTCAACATCGGCGGTCTCTCCGCCAAGGCCGAGGCCAACCAGGACGGCCTCAACGTCGGCCTGGGTATTCAGGGTGACAGCGACGGCGACAACGGCGCGACGGGCGGCGACCCGGGCGGCGTCGACCAGGGGCAGACCGGCGAGACCTCGACGACCGGTGAGACGTCTGCCACGGGTGAGACGTCCACGACCGGTGAGACGTCTGCCACGGGTGAGACCTCGACGACCGGTGAGACGTCTGCCACGGGTGAGACGTCCACGACCGGTGAGACGTCTGCCACGGGTGAGACGTCCACGACCGGTGAGACGTCCGCCACGGGTGAGACCTCGACGACCGGTGAGACGTCTGCCACGGGTGAGACGTCCACGACCGGTGAGACGTCTGCCACGGGTGAGACCTCGACCACCGGTGGGGACTCGTCCTCGGGTGGCGACTCGTCCTCGGGCGGGAACTCGTCCTCGGGCGGGAACTCCTCCTCGGGCGGGACGTCCACGACGGGTGAGACCTCGTCCACCGGTGGCGACACGGGCACCTGCACCGTCGACCTCGACGGCGCCGAGTGCGCGGACAACACCGACACCGACTCGGTCGGCAACCAGCCGGTCGAGCAGGGCAAGGGTAAGGACGAGCTCGCCGAGACCGGTGCGGCCGAGACCACGTTCCTGCTGATCGGCGCCGCGACGATGATCGCCGGGGGCATCGGCTTCCGGATCCTGCCGCGCCTGGTGAACGGTCGTACGGTCGCCTAAGGCCTTTCGGCCGTCGGGCAACGCCCTAGGACACACGGAAGGGCCCGGGACGCGCGTCCCGGGCCCTTCCACGTACTCTCGCTCCCGCCGTGCGGGGCGGCTACCGTCAGCTACGGGCGGTCACACCGTCTGGTGGGCCAGCAGCGCCAGCGCCCCCACCAGTACCACCAGCAGGGCGAACAGCATCGCCGGGCTCAGCCCCGCGAACGGCCCCTGGCCCTGTTCCTGCTGCTGCAGCCGTGCGCGACTCGCCCGGCATACGGGGCATCGGCCCTCATTGACGGGTGCCGCGCAGTTCGCGCACACCAATCGGTCATAGGTCATGCGCTTTCCTCCTCCCGCGCGGCGGAGCCGCATATGCCTTCTCTCCGCACAACGCTTCCGGAAACGCAACCGTTCCCCCTCCACTCTGCCAGGTCGCGCAGAATTCGGCGCGGCCCGCCGGACATCACCCGGTCCGATCCGGTTCCGGTTGTGCCCCCGGTCGGTTCCGTTCCGCCATAAATCGCCCATCAGGGTACGTGCGCCTGCACGGCTGAGCCCGGTTCGCGTATGGTCACGCACACCTACTCCCGGCCGACCGTGGTGCATCCGTGATCCGATTCGACAACGTCTCCAAGACCTACCCGAAGCAGAGCCGCCCCGCTCTACGGGATGTGTCTCTCGATATCGAGAAGGGCGAGTTCGTCTTCCTGGTGGGCTCCTCCGGCTCCGGCAAGTCCACCTTCATGCGACTCATCCTCCGTGAGGAGCGGGCCAGCCAGGGCATGGTCCACGTCCTCGGTAAGGACCTCGCGCGCATGTCCAACTGGAAGGTGCCGCAGATGCGCCGACAGCTGGGCACGGTCTTCCAGGACTTCCGCCTGCTCCCCAACAAGACCGTCGCGGAGAACGTGGCGTTCGCCCAGGAAGTCATCGGCAAGCCGCGTGGCGAGATCCGCAAGGCGGTGCCACAGGTCCTCGACCTCGTCGGGCTCGGCGGCAAGGAGGACCGGATGCCCGGTGAGCTCTCCGGTGGTGAGCAGCAGCGCGTGGCGATCGCGCGGGCCTTCGTGAACCGGCCCATGCTGCTGATCGCGGACGAGCCGACCGGAAACCTCGACCCCCAGACCTCCGTCGGCATCATGAAGCTGCTGGACCGGATCAACCGGACCGGCACCACCGTGATCATGGCGACGCACGACCAGAACATCGTCGACCAGATGCGCAAGCGCGTCATCGAGCTCGAGCAGGGCCGTCTCGTACGCGACCAGGCCCGCGGCGTCTACGGCTACCAGCACTGAGTGGGTCCGCCCCGCCGCACCCACTGAGCATCGAGTACTGAAAGGACGCCATGCGCGCCCAGTTCGTCCTGTCGGAGATCGGCGTAGGTCTCCGCCGCAACCTCACGATGACCTTCGCCGTCGTCGTCTCCGTCGCCCTCTCGCTCGCCCTGTTCGGCGGCGCGCTGCTCATGCGCGAGCAGGTCAGCACGATGAAGGACTACTGGTACGACAAGGTCAACGTCTCGATCTACCTGTGCGGCAAGAGTGACGCGGAGTCGGTGGCCCAGTGCGCCAAGGGCGCCGTCACCGCGCAGCAGAAGAAGGACATCGAGGTCGACCTCAAGAAGATGAGCGTCGTCCAGACCGTCACCTACGAGTCGTCCGACGAGGCCTACAAGCACTACCAGGACGAGTTCGGCGACTCGCCGATGGCGAGCAACATCACGCCGGACCAGATGCCGGAGTCGTTCCGCGTCAAACTCCACGACCCGACGAAGTACAAGGTCGTGGCCACGGCCTTCGCCGGCCGTGACGGGGTGCAGTCCGTCCAGGACCAGAGAGGCATTCTGGACAACCTCTTCGGGCTGATGAACGGCATGAATGTGGCCGCGCTCTTCGTCATGGCGCTGATGCTGGTGATTGCGCTGATGCTGATCGTGAACACGGTCCGCGTCTCGGCGTTCAGCCGGCGCCGCGAGACGGGCATCATGCGGCTCGTCGGCGCGTCCGGCTTCTACATCCAGATGCCGTTCATCATGGAGGCCGCGTTCGCCGGCCTCATCGGCGGCGTGCTCGCCTGCGTCATGCTGCTGGCCGGGCGTTACTTCCTGATCGACGGCGGCCTGGCGCTCCAGTCGAAACTGAACCTGATCGACTTCATCGGCTGGGACGCGGTCCTCACCAAGCTGCCGCTGGTCCTCGCGATCGGCCTGCTGATGCCCGCCGTTGCCGCGCTGTTCGCGCTCCGCAAGTACCTCAAGGTGTGACATGCGCCCCGTGGGGCGTGCGGCCAACCGGCCGTGCGCCCCACGGGCGTTGTCCTAGACTCGTCGCCATGTCGGGCCCCACGCAAGGTTTTGGGCCCCGCGGTCTCCGCCGCGGGGCGGCCCTGACGTTGGTCTTCGCGAGTGTCCTGGCGACGGCGGCCGCCACCGGCGCGCTGCCGCGGGACGACGAGAAGGGCGGGGACCTGAAGACGCGTGCCGTCGCGTCCACCGTCGACCGTGACACCGTGGCCCACGCCGCGGCCAAGGCGCTCGCGGACGGCAAGTCGGGCACGGAGGCGGCCGAGGAAGTCGTCAGCCGCAGCGGGGACCGCTGGGGCGCGGTGTACGACGAGCGGGAGTACGAGGAGTTCGAGCAGGCCCTCGACGGCACCTACACGGGCGTCGGTCTGGCCGCGAAGCGCTCCGCCGACGGTCTGGTCGCCGTCGCCAGGGTCCAGCGCGGCGGTCCCGCGGACCGGGCCGGTATCGAGCCCGGCGACCTGCTCCGCACGGTCGACGGTCGGCGGATGGACCGGCGGCCCGTCTCCGAGGTCGTCGCCCTGCTCCGCGGAGACCGTACGGGCGCCGCCGCCGGCACCACCGTCGCGCTGGGGGTCCAGCGCGGCGTCACCGGCAGGACCAGGACGCTGACGCTGACCCGGGCCCGGCTCACCACCGAGACCGTCACCGTCCGGACGCTCGGGGCGAAGCAGTCCGGACCGGACCGTTCCAATTCCTCCGCAGCTGTCCTGATCAAGGTCGACTCGTTCACCAAGGGCTCGGGCGCCAGGATCCGCCGAGCGGTCCGGAACGCACCGGCGGGCGCCGGGGTGCTGCTCGATCTGCGCGGCAACTCCGGCGGGCTGGTGTCCGAGGCGGTGGTCGCCGCCTCCACGTTCCTCGACGGCGGACTGGTCGCCACCTACGACGTGCGCGGCGAGCAGCGTGCCCTCTACGCGGAGCCGGGCGGCGACACGGTCCGTCCCCTCGTCGTCCTGGTCGACGGAGGCACCATGAGCGCGGCCGAACTGCTCACCGGCGCGCTCCAGGACCGGGGCCGCGCCGTCACCGTCGGCTCGCGCACCTTCGGCAAGGGCTCCGTGCAGATGCCCAGCAAGCTGCCGGGCGGTTCGGTGGCCGAGCTGACCGTCGGCCACTACCGGACCCCGGCGGGCCGCAAGGTCGACGGCCACGGCATCACCCCCGACCTCGCGGTCTCCTCCCGCGCCCTGCTGCGGGCCGAGACGGTATTGAGTGGCCTCGGGGGTGGGTCGTAGTGCGAAAATGGCCGCACTATGGCTAAGGAAAAGGACACAGGGCGCAAGCTCATCGCGCAGAACAAGAAGGCGCGGCACGACTACCACATCCTCGACACCTACGAGTGCGGTCTCGTGCTCATGGGCACCGAGGTCAAGTCGCTGCGGCTGGGCCGGGCCTCGCTGGTGGACGGCTTCGTCCAGATCGACCGGCACGAGGCGTGGCTGCACAACATCCACGTCCCCGAGTACGTGCAGGGGACCTGGACCAACCACTCGGCCAAGCGCAAGCGCAAGCTGCTGATGCACCGGGCCGAGATCGACAAGCTGGAGTCGAAGTCGCAGGAGACGGGGCACACGATCGTGCCGCTCGCGCTGTACTTCAAGGACGGCCGGGTCAAGGTCGAGATCGCGCTCGCCAAGGGCAAGAAGGAGTTCGACAAGCGGCAGACGCTCCGCGAGAAGCAGGACCTGCGGGAGACGAACCGTGCCATTTCGGCGGTCCGGCGGCGCCAGCGGAGCGCGTGAGCGGGGCCCGCCGGGAATAGGCTGGCACCGTCGCACGTTGGTCACGTACGATGGCAACGCACCTCACAGCGGGTGTGTCTTTGAAAAAACAACATGGGGATGATCGGTTTCGACAGCGGATGTCGAAGCAGGGGAAGCGTGTCGAGGAAGCGGCAATGATCTCGTAAACCATATGTCGCAACCAATAATCGCCAACACCAAGCGCGATTCCTTCGCCCTCGCTGCCTAAGTAGCGACTTGCGAAGTGTCAGCCCGGGGGTGATCCCGACCCGGATCCTGGCATCATCAAGGGATCTAAACTTCTAGACCCGGTCACGGGGCCTGGAAGGAAATCAAACAGTGGCTGAGCCCGTCGGAGACTTGTTCGCGTGATCTCCGGGGCCGAGAAAAGCGCAGCGAACTGCACACGGAGAAGCCCTGATTCTGCACCGTTGGACGCGGGTTCGATTCCCGCCATCTCCACAATTCCCATGTGAACGAGGACCCCGTTGCCCACCGGCAGCGGGGTCTTCGTTCTGTGCGGGGCCGAACGTCATGGGCGGCCGGAGCTCGGTGCGTGGCCGGGGGCTCCCCGCGGTCGACGGTTCAGGCGCCGGTCCCGCGCACGCGGACGCCGGCCGCCGCCACCGCGAACGCCAGCCCCGCCGCGCCCACCGGCGTGACGTACGCCGTGACGGTCCCCGCGTGCTCCACCATCCAGCCGCCGGTCGCCGAACCCGCGGCCACCCCGCCCAGCAGCGCGGTCACGGCGAGTGTCATGCCCTCGTTCAGGCGGCCCTCGGGGGTCAGCCGCTGCACCAGCGTCATGCCGGTGACCATGGTCGGCGCGGTCGCCGCGCCCGCCGGCAGCAGGGCGCCGGCCAGCACGAGCAGCGAACCCGTCGAGGAGGCGGCGAGCAGCGGCAGGGACATCAGCGCCGTCATCGCCGCCAGGCACCACAGCAGCCGCCGCCGGAGGTCCGCTGCCGGGCGCAGCGAGCCGTACACCAGTCCCGCCAGGCACGAGCCGGCCGCCTGGAGTGCCAGCACCGCGCCCCCGGCACGGGCGATCGTGACGACCTCCATCGAGCCGAAGACCGCGCCGGTGGCGAGGAAGGCCGCGAGCACCGCGGGCATGCCGGGAGTGCGCAGCGGGGAGCCCGCCCGGGTGCGGGGTGACACCGGGGGTTCCGTGGCGCGTTGGGCGGTGAAGATCAGCACGCCCGCCATCAGCAGGATCGCGCCGACGAGTGTCCCGGCCTCCGGGAAGAGTGCCGCGCACAGGACGGCGGCGATGACCGGGCCGAGCATGAAGCACAGCTCGTCGACGGCCTGTTCGAAGGAGTTCGCGGTGTGCAGGGCGGCCGGGTCGCCGCGGTGCAGATGGGCCCATCGGGCGCGGGACATGCCCCCGGTGTTGGGGGTGGTGGCGGTCGCGGCGTAGCAGACGAAGAGCGTCCACACCGGGGCGTTCTCATGCACGCAGAGCAGCAGCGCGAGCGATCCGAGCACGGCGGTGGCGGTGGCGGGCACGGCGATCCGGGCCTGGCCGAACCGGTCGACGAGCCGGGCCGTCCAGGGCGCGACCACGGCGGTCGCGGCGAGTCCGGTGGCGGTGACCGCCCCGGCCAGGGCATACGAACCGTGCGCCTCGGCGATCATGACGACGGCGCTGACGCTGAACATCCCCATCGGCAGCCGGGCGATCAGATTGCCCGCGGTGAAGGCGCGGGCGCCGGGGGTGGCGAGCAGCCGCCGGTACGGACCGGGGTGGGGCCGGCGGGCGCCGGCCTCGAAGGGTGGAGCGGTCACCGGCGGAACCCGGGAGCCGGGGCGCGTCGGGGTGGTGGCTGTGTCGTGCGGCATGGTTCCAGCCTCACGGCGCCCCTCCCGCGCGGTCCAACACCTGCTCCCCGCCCATTCACACACCGTTGTTGTAAGTTCGGGCCCGTGACCTCCTCCGACACCGATCCCCGGCTGCTGCGCGCCTTCGTCACCGTCGCCGAGGAGCTGCACTTCACCCGCGCCGCCGCCCGGCTCTACCTCGCCCAGCAGGCGCTCAGCCGCGACATCCGCCGCCTGGAGCGCGAGCTCGGTGCGGAGCTGTTCGTACGGACCACCCGTCAGGTCTCCCTGACCGCCGACGGCGAACGGCTGCTGCCGCACGCCCGCCGGGTGATCGCCGCCCACGAGGACCTGCGCGCCGCCTGGGCGGTGCAGACGCGCCCGCTGCTGGTCGACGTCGGTGCGCCGGTCGGCACCGGCCACCGGCTGCTCGGGCTGGCCCGGGAGGAGGCGCCGGGGGTGGAGTTCGTGGCGCGCTATCTGAGCGGGCTCACCGGGGCGGCGGCCGAGATCCTGGCGGGGCGGCTCGATGTCTCCTTCGGCCGGGTCGCGGGGCTCGATCCGGCGGTGCGGGCGGGTCTGGCGCACCGCCCCGTGTGCTTCGAGCGGCTGACCGTGCTGCTGCGCGAGGACCATCCGCTGGCCCCGCTCGCGCAGGTCCCGATGGCGGCCCTGGCGGGGGAACGGCTGTACGCGGCGGCGGGCAACCCGGCCACCGCGGAGTGGACCGACCTCGCGGAGCGGCTCTTCGCGGGGCGGGGCATCGAACTCGCGGCGCCGTTCCCGGAGATCGTGGGAGCGGACGAATTCGTCCGGGTGGTGCGCAAGCAGGGCTGGTCGGTGCTGGCGAGCACCGAGTTCATCGAGGTTCCGGGGATGGTCGTGCGACCGCTGGTCGATCCGGTGCCGCTGTCCCCGGTGTCACTGGTGTGGCGCAAGGGACTGAACCACCCGGGGGTGGACGCGTTGCGGAATGTCGCGGCGAGGGTGGCGGTGACGGAACGGGGACTGGACGTGCCCGCCGGGAGCTGGCTTCCCGACGGTGATCTGGCGCTGATGTCGCGGGTGTGAGGGCGGCCGCGAGCCGGCCCGTCGTGGTCGGGGCAATCGGCATTGCCGCGCTTTCTGCCCGAATGGGGCCAACGTGAAATGAACATCCGTACGGGTGGGTGACCTAATGGCTGAATGTTGACCAATGGTTGCTCAACTCCAGGACGGACAAAGGTGGATCGTGTACGCGGTTCCGGAGCAACCGCCTGTGCGCATGCTGTGTGAAAGCCGGTGTATCTCGCATCTTGAGCGTCACTCGTTCAGGGGTATTTTCGTCAGCTTCGTGCGCCACATTCATTCTCCGGGTGCACTGTGCTGGGGGGCGCGCGGACAGGGTGGGGGCCCGGTCCGCCGGTACGTAACCGGCTCAAACACGCGCACCCGTTTGTTCTGAGTGGGGGATGTGCCAACACCTGTGGAAAATTGGCGTGAAGGTGCCCGTACGTGGCACACGCACGAGCCGAACGATGTCACCGTCCAACTGGACGGTCTCGGACGTCAGCTCTCCGAACTCCCCGTGCAACCGGGAGCTCCCGAAGGCTCCGACGGTCCGGTCTTCGTGGACGAGAGCGGCCGGCGCAGCAAGACGTTCAGGCGTCTGGGCTGGGTCCTTGCCGCGGTCTGCGCCTGTTACGCGGTGACCCTGGTCGTCGCGCTGCTCGGCGGCAATTCCAGCGCGCCGTGGCTGCCGCTCTCCGTTCAGGAGCAGCACAAGAAGGCGGAAGAGGTGAAGGCGCCGCCGTCTCCGTCGGGCGGCGCGGAAGCGGTCGTGCCCGCCGGTGCGACACCGGGCGTCACCGAGCCGGGACGAGCTGCCGAGGGCGGCCCGACGCCGTCGGGCAGCGCCGCCTCCGGCCCGGAGTCGAAGCCGGCCAAGGGCTCGTCGGCGTCCGCCACCGCAACGCCCAGGAGCGGCGGCACCAAGGGCGGCACCAAGGGAGGCAGCACCGGCGGTGGCACCAAGCCCGACCCGGTGACCTCGGTCTCCGAGCCGCCCGCCGCCACCTCGGCGCCGCCCGTCGACCCCGGCCCCGGTCCGTCGGCCACCCAGCCCGCCGAGACCCCGGCTCCTCCCGTGCAAGAGCAAGAAGGCACCCGGTAAATGACAAACCCCGTCTCGCGGGGCAGGCACAACCGACAGAAGCAGAGGCAGCGGCGCAAACTTCCCATGCGCTATCTGCTGCCGTCCCTGTTTCTCGTCGCCCTGCTCGCCATGCTGATGCTGCGCGGTTACGTGCACAGTGAAATCCTCGCCGACCACCGGATCCAGACCCCGGCGGCCACCGACCGGGTGCCCGACAAGATCCTGGACGGCGGCCCGGTCATCGACGCCCGGAGTGCCACCGAGCCCGCCAAGACGCTGAGGATCCCCGATCACCGGATCGTCCTGACCTTCGACGACGGCCCCGACCCGGTATGGACCCCGCGGGTTCTGGACGCGCTGCGGAAGTACCACGCGCACGGCGTCTTCTTCGTCACCGGAACCATGGCCTCGCGCTATCCGGAACTCGTACGGCGCATGGTCGACGAGGGGCACGAGGTCGGGCTGCACACCTTCAACCACCCGGACCTCTCCTACCAGTCCCACGCCAGGATCGACTGGGAGCTGTCCCAGAACCAGCTGGTGCTGGCGGGCGCGGCCGGTATCCGGACGTCCCTGTTCCGGCCGCCGTACTCCTCGTTCGCCGACGCCATGGACAACAAGTCCTGGCCGGTCACCGAGTACATCGGGACCCGCGGCTACCTCACCGTCGTCAACAACACCGACAGTGAGGACTGGAAGCGCCCCGGCGTCCCCGCGATCATCGAACAGGCGACGCCCGAGGGGGGCAAGGGCGCCGTCATCCTGATGCACGACTCCGGCGGCGACCGGTCCCAGACCGTGGCCGCGCTCGGCGAGTTCCTGCCGCGGATGCAGCAGCAGGGGTACACGTTCACCAACCTCACCACCGCTCTCGGCGCCCCCAGCGCGCACACCCCCGTGACCGGGGTCGCGCTGTGGAAGGGCAAGGCGTTCGTGTACGCCGTCGGTCTCTCGGAGAACCTCACCGATGCGCTGGTGGCGGGGCTCGCCGTCATCGGGGTGCTGGTACTCGTCCGCTTCGGCCTGATGCTGCTGCTGTCCGTCCTGCACGCCCGGAAGGTCCGCAGCCGGGAGTTCAGCTGGGGGCCCGAGTTCACCCGCCCGGTCTCGGTGCTCGTACCCGCGTACAACGAACGCGAATGCATCGCCAACACCGTCCGTTCCCTGGTGGCGAGCGAGCATCCCATCGAGATCATCGTCATCGACGACGGTTCGACGGACGGCACGGCGGACATCGTCGACGCGATGCGGCTGCCGAACGTCCGCGTCGTCCGCCAGCGCAACGCCGGCAAGCCCGCCGCCCTCAACAACGGCATCGCGCACGCCCGCCACGACATCGTCGTGATGATGGACGGCGACACGGTCTTCGAACCGGCCACCGTCCGCGAGCTGGTCCAGCCGTTCGCCGACCCGGCGGTCGGAGCCGTCGCCGGGAACGCCAAGGTCGGCAACCGGGACTCGTTGATCGGCGCCTGGCAGCACATCGAGTACGTGATGGGCTTCAACCTCGACCGCCGGATGTACGACCTCCTGCGCTGCATGCCGACCATCCCCGGCGCGGTCGGCGCCTTCCGCCGCGATGCGCTGGACCGGATCGGCGGTATGAGCGAGGACACCCTCGCCGAGGACACCGACGTCACCATGGCGCTGCACCGCGACGGCTGGCAGGTCGTCTACGCGGAGAACGCCCGCGCCTGGACCGAGGCGCCGGAGACCGTGCAGCAGCTGTGGTCGCAGCGGTACCGCTGGTCGTACGGCACCATGCAGGCGATCTGGAAGCACCGCCGCGCCGTCGTCGAACGCGGCCCCTCCGGCCGCTTCGGCCGCGTCGGACTGCCGTTCGTCGCCCTGTTCATGGTCGTCGCCCCGCTGCTCGCGCCCCTCATCGACGTCTTCCTGCTCTACGGACTGGTCTTCGGCCCCACCGGAAAGACCGTCCTCGCCTGGCTCGGCGTCCTCGCGGTGCAGGCGGTCTGCGCCGCGTACGCCTTCCGGCTCGACCGGGAACGCATGACGCACCTGATCTCGCTGCCCCTCCAGCAGATCCTCTACCGGCAGCTCATGTACGTGGTGCTGCTCCAGTCCTGGATCACCGCGCTCACCGGCGGCCGGCTGCGCTGGCAGAAGCTGCGCCGTACCGGAGTGGTGGAGGCCCCGGGCTCGACGGTGACCCAGCGGCGCAGCAATGATCGGAGGCCCGTCGCATGACCAGCAGCCGCACCCCGGCGTTCCCCTCGTCCGACCCGCGACGGACGGCGCCGGTCCGCGTACCGGCACAGCCCGCCGGGCCGGCGCCGGAGACCGTCCGTGCTCCCGGCCCCGCACCGGTGCCGGAGACCGCCGCGCCCCCGCCCGCCGCGAAGCGGCCGGGCCGCGACCGCTATCTCGACCTGCTGCGCACCATCGCCCTCGTCCGTGTCGTCGTCTTCCACACCTTCGGCTGGGCCTGGCTGACCGTCGTGTTCCCCTCCATGGGCGTCATGTTCGCCCTGGCGGGCTCATTGATGGCACGCTCGCTGGACCGGCCCGCCCCGGCTGTCATCCGCGCCCGCATCCGCCGCCTGCTGCCCCCGATGTGGGCACTGGCCGCAATCGTCGTCCCGGTCATGTTCGTCCTCGGCTGGAAGCCCCTGAAGGCCGAAGGCATCTGGTGGTTCGTCAAGCTGGGCTGCTACCTGCTGCCGCTCGGCGCCCCGCCGTACCCCGCGGAGAGCGGCTCGGCCAGCGGCCTCCTGGAGCAGTCGTGGGCGGACCAGGCCGTCGGCCCGCTCTGGTACATCCGCGCCTATCTCTGGTTCGTGCTCGCCTCGCCGCTGCTGCTGAAGGCCTTCCGCAGACTGCCCTGGGTCACGCTTCTCGCCCCGCTCGGTCTCACCGCCGTGATCGGCACCGGCCTGGTCACCGTTCCCGGTGAGACCGGCGAGGGGCTGGTCGACTTCGCGGTGTTCGGCTCCTGCTGGATCCTCGGCTTCGCCCACCACGACGGACTCCTGAAGAAGATCCCGCGCTATCTGACCGTCTCGACCGCCGCGCTCGTGATGGCGTTCGGACTGTGGTGGGCCTCCGGTCACCTGACGGACGAGGGCTGGAATCTCGACGAGATCCCGCTCACCCAGGCCACCTGGTCGCTCGGCTTCTGCGCGATCCTGCTCCAGTACGCGCCGTCCTGGCAGCGGCTGCCCGGCAGACTGGCCCGGTGGGACGGGCTGATCACGCTCGCCAACAACCGTGCGGTGACGATCTACCTCTGGCACAACGTGCTGATCATGGCGACCTCGCCGTTGATAGACGAGCTGTGGAACGTTCCCTGGGTCGGCGACCACCTCGGTACGTACATCGACTCCTCGTACGCGGTGCTGATGCTGCTCCTGGTCTGGCCGCTGCTCGCGCTGATGATCCTCGCGGTCGGCTGGATCGAGGACGTCGCGGCCAGGCGAAGCCCGAGGCTGTGGCCCTCGGGTTCGGCCAGGAGACGGAAGAACGCGACGGCCGAGCGCTGACGGGAGCCCTCTCCTCACCGGGCCTTTTCCGGCCCGGTGAGAGCAAGGTTGCCCACCGGTCACCTCGTGGCACCGCACCGAAACGCACGCTCCCTAGCGTCGGGACGGACGACCCGACACCCGTGGAACGTGAACCGTGGAGGCGTGATGGCCGGCAGGTGGATCGAGAAGTGGGAGCCGGAGGACGAGATCTTCTGGGAGGAGCAGGGCGAGCGGATCGCCCGGCGCAATCTGTGGTTCTCCGTGCTCTCCGAGCACATCGGGTTCTCGATCTGGACCCTGTGGTCGGTGATGGTCCTGTTCATGGGACCGGAGTACGGGGTCGACCCGGCCGGGAAGTTCTTCCTGATCTCGACGGCGACCCTGGTCGGGGCCCTGGCCAGGATTCCGTACACCTTCGCCGTGGCCCGGTTCGGCGGGCGGAACTGGACGGTGTTCAGCGCGCTGACGCTCCTCGTGCCGACCGTCGCCGCGTACCTCGTGATGGAGCCCGGGACCTCGTACACCACCTTCCTCGCGGTGGCCGCCCTCGCCGGGATCGGCGGCGGGAACTTCGCCTCGTCGATGACGAACATCAACGCCTTCTTCCCGCTCCGCAAGAAGGGCTGGGCACTCGGGCTCAACGCGGGCGGCGGCAACATCGGGGTGCCCGTCGTCCAGCTCGTCGGGCTGCTGGTGATCGGCACGGCGGGCGCCACCCACCCGCGGATCGTGCTCGCCGTGTACCTCCCCCTGATCATCGTCGCCGCCCTGTGCGCCGCGGCTTTCATGGACAACCTGGCGCCCGTGCGGAACGACACCGGGGCCGCGTGGAGCGCCGTGCGCGACCCGCACACCTGGATCATGTCGCTGCTCTACGTCGGCACCTTCGGCTCCTTCATCGGCTACAGCTTCGCCTTCGGACTCGTCCTGCAGACCCAGTTCGGCCGGACCCCGCTGCAGGCCGCGTCACTCACCTTCATCGGTCCGCTCCTCGGCTCGCTGATCCGGCCCGCGGGCGGCCGGCTGGCCGACCGGTACGGCGGCGCCCGCATCACGCTGTGGACCTTCGCCGCGATGGCCGCCGCGACGGGCGTCGTCGTGTATGCCTCCGGCATCGAATCGCTGACCGTGTTCCTCGTCGGATTCATCGCCCTGTTCGTCCTGACCGGACTGGGCAACGGATCGACGTACAAGATGATTCCCGGCATCTTCCACGCCAAGGCGATCGCCCAGGGGCTGCGCGGCGAGGAGGCCGCCGCGCAGGGACGACGGCTCTCCGGTGCGGCGATGGGACTGATCGGCGCGGTCGGCGCGCTCGGTGGGCTCGCGATCAACCTCGCGTTCCGGCAGTCGTTCCGGACCGCGGGCACCGGCACGGCGGCCTTCTGGTCCTTCCTCGTCTTCTACGGGCTCTGTTTCACGGTCACTTGGGCGGTATACCTTCGCCGCGCCGCCGCGGTCACGGCGACGCCGCAGCTCAGCCCCTCCGAGGTGTGATCATGGACACCGGGCGTCGAGTGACGTAACGGGCGGGAAATACAGCTGAACCGAGCCTGTCACGCATCGTTGGCAGGCTCGGCACTCCGCACATCGAGCAGCAGCGGGACGAGAGCCGGGTAGACCACATGCGCGACGACGAACAGCACGGGCCGCTGGCGGGGTTCACGGTCGGGGTGACCGCCGCACGGCGGGCTGACGAGCTCGGCACCCTGCTGCAGCGGCGGGGAGCCACGGTCGTCCACGCGCCGGCCCTGCGTATCGTGCCGCTCGCCGACGACAGCGAACTCCTCGCCGCCACCGAGGAACTCATCGACCACGTCCCCGACGTGGTCGTCGCGACCACCGCGATCGGCTTCCGGGGCTGGATCGAGGCCGCCGACGGCTGGGGTCTCGGCGACCGGCTGGTGGACCGGCTGCGCACCGTGGAGCTGCTGGCCCGCGGTCCGAAGGTCAAGGGGGCGGTCCGCGCCGCCGGACTCGTCGAGGACTGGTCGCCCGGGTCCGAGTCCATGGCCGAGGTCCTGGACCGGCTCCTCGAAGAGGGCGTCGAGGGCCGCCGGATCGCCCTGCAGCTGCACGGCGAACCGCTGCCCGGCTTCGTCGAGTCGCTCCGGGCGGGCGGCGCCGAAGTCGTCGGCGTACCCGTCTACCGCTGGATGGAACCCGAGGATCTCGCCCCGCTGGACCGGCTGCTCGACATCACCGCCGCCCGCGGCCTGGACGCCCTCACCTTCACCAGCGCCCCCGCCGCCGCCTCCTTCCTGAACCGGGCCGACAAGCGCGGCCTGCTCCCGGACGTTCTGGGCGCCCTGCAGGGCGATGTCGTCTCGGCCTGCGTCGGCCCGGTCACCGCACTGCCGTTGCAGGCCCGCGGCATCGACACCATCCAGCCGGAACGCTTCCGGCTCGGCCCGCTCGTCCAGCTGCTCTGCCGCGAACTGCCCGCCGGCGCCCGCACGTTGCCGGTCGCCGGCCATCGGATCGAGATCCGTGGCCACGCCGTCTTCGTCGACGACGAGCTGCGCCCGGTGCCGCCAGCCGGCATGGCGCTGATGCGCACCCTGGCCCGCAGGCCGGGCTGGGTGGTGGCCCGCGCGGAACTGCTGCGCGCCCTGCCGGGCAGCGGTACGGACGAACACGCGGTGGAGACGGCGATGGCCCGGCTCCGTACGGCGCTCGGGGTGCCGCGGCTGATCCAGACGGTCGTCAAGCGCGGCTACCGACTGGCGCTGGACCCGGCGGCGGACGCCAAATACGCGGACTCCTGAGGGCGCGGCCGCGCACACCTGCGGCGTGCGCGGCGCGAGGAGGACGGAGCAGGCGAACGGGCCGGGTCCGAGCCGGGCTACGGTGCAGGGATGATCAACGACATCCACCGGATCGACGCGGAGGTACGACTCCGCCCGGCCACCCCGGACGACGCCGCCTCCCTCGCCGAGTCGCTGACCCGCAGCCGTACGTACATGCGGCCCTGGGAACCCGCACGGCCCGATGACTTCTACACCGAGGAGGGGCAGCGGGAGCGCCTGGCCGACGTGCTGGCGGACCGGGAGGCGGGGCGCGCCATGCGCTGGGTGCTCGCCGACGCCGAGGACCGCGCGGTCGGTTCCTTCACGCTCTCCGGCATCGTGCACGGGGCGTTCTGCAGTGCCGTGCTCGGCTACTGGGTCGATGTCACGTACGCGGGCCGCGGTCTGGCCACCGCGGCCGTCGAGCGGATCTGCGCGGTGGCCAGGGACGGGCTGCGGCTGCACCGGATCGAGGCCGGGACCGTGCTCGACAACGTGGCCTCGCAGCGGGTGCTCGCCAAGTGCGGCTTCGAGGAGTTCGGTACGGCGCCGCGTTTTCTGCACATCGACGGCGAGTGGCGGGACCACCGCCTGTTCCAGCGGATCCTGCACGACGGGCCACCGGCCTGATCCCGAGGGCCGGCGCTACGCCGCCTCACGGACGTGCAGGTGTCCGTCGAGCGGCCACGGCGGGCGGGCCGGCAGGATCTCCGCGAAGGCGTACCCGGCCTTCAGCGCGACCCGGCACGAGGCTTCGTTGTCTTCCTGGTGGATCAGTTCGAGCCGCCGCAGACCGTCCGCGGCGAACGCGGTGAATGCCCAGCCGGTGAGCGCTTCGAGCGCCCGGGGGGCGACTCCGCGGCCGCGGGCCCGCGCCACCGTCCAGTAGCCGACCTCGGCCGAACCGGAGCCGGGCGACGGGTACTTCAGCACCACGTGGCCGACCGGATCGCCGCCGCAGTCCGCGTCGGCCACGGCGAAGCTGATCCGGCTGCCGGACTCCCGGCCTTCGGCCTGCTCCCGCAGCCACCGTTCCGCGTCCGCCTCGTCCGTCACGGCCGCCAGCGGCATGCTGCGCAGTGACCGGTCGTGGAACGCCTCGACCAGCGCCGGGACGTCCTCCCGGCACCAGGGCCGCAGCAGCAAGGGGCCGGCAGCGAGGGTCACCGAGCGGAGATCTTCGTCCATGAGGCCACGGTACGCCGGTACTTCGGCCGTGACCCGGTGTGGCGGGAGGGGTTACGGGCCGGGCCGTCGAGGGGCACTCTGGTGGTGGTTTCCCACCGGTGACCCCAAGGCGGTGACATGCGCATGGCGGCGAGCAGAGGCTCGTGCGACTGGCGGTTCGACTCCGGGCGACTCTGCCTGGACCTGGTGGCGACGGGGACCGGCACCTCCGGCGCATGCGAACTGCTCGACGGGGCCGACCGGCTGGCCGAGTGGCTGGTGGCCAGCGGACTCGTACCGGCGGGCACCGCTCTCGACGGCGTCGACGACACCTGGGTGAGGAGGTTCCGGCGGCTGCGGACGGGGGTCGACCGGCTGCTCACCGCGGAACTCGGCGGCCGTGCAGCCGCCGGCTCGCTGGAGCGGATCAATGAACTCGCCGCCGGTCCGACGCCGGGCCTGCGGGCCGTGCGGGACGGGAACGGCACGCTGGTGCGGGCGCTCAGCGCCCGGCCCGACTGCGGGGCGCTGCTGGCCGCTGTCGCCCGTGACGCGGTGGAACTCGTGACGGATCCCGAGGCGCGGGCCGGCCTGCGCCGCTGCGAGGGCGACAACTGCCGCAGGCTCTACCTCGACACCTCGCGCGGGCGGCGGCGGCGATGGTGCTCCAGCGAGGTGTGCGGGAACCGGGAGCGGGTGGCCCGGCATCGCCGTCGGGCGGCGGCGGTCGCGGTGCCGGCCGACGCCGGAAGGTAGCGACGCGGGAGAACAGCCACGCGTACGGGCGGCGAGCGGAAGGAGGAAGCGGGCACCCGGCGAGCGCGGGCCCGTAAAGAATCTTGGAACTGCTTTGAATGGATCGTGGTCCGCCTCCGTATTCGATGGCCAGGGAGCTCCACAGGGTCTCGACCGGGAGGTTCGGGTGCGCAAGGATGCGGCCGTGGCCGATGACCGTCCGCACAGGGCTCGACATCGCAGTGAGCCGCCCCCGTCGCCCTCGGCCGTCCCGGACGAGGAGCTGATGCGGGCGCTCTACCGCGAACACGCCGGACCGCTGCTCGCGTACGTGCTCCGCCTCGTCGCCGGCGACCGTCAGCGTGCCGAGGACGTGGTGCAGGAAACGCTCATCCGTGCCTGGAAGAACGCCGGTCAGCTCAACCGGGCGACCGGCTCCGTCCGCCCCTGGCTGGTGACGGTCGCCCGGCGCATCGTCATCGACGGCCACCGCAGCCGGCAGGCCCGGCCGCACGAGGTCGATCCGTCGCCGCTGGAGGTCATTCCCGCGGAGGACGAGATTGACAAGGCGTTGTGGTTGATGACGCTCTCGGATGCGCTCGACGATTTGACCCCTGCCCATCGGGAAGCATTGGTCGAGACCTACTTCAAGGGACGTACGGTCAACGAGGCTGCCGAGGTGCTCGGCATACCCAGCGGCACCGTGCGCTCCCGGGTGTTCTACGCACTGCGCTCGATGAAGCTCGCACTCGAAGAGAGGGGGATCACGGCATGAGCGACCACGAGTGGGAGCCTTTCGGGCCCCGGCCGACCGGTCCCTCCGGCCCCGCGGGTCCGGGCGGACGCCCCGGTTTCCCCGGCGGTCCCGGCGACTTCGGCGGTTTCGGCGGCTTCGGTGCGGGCGCCGGTTCCGGCAGTGCCGTGGAAGGTCCCGGGCACGACGCCGCCGGCGCATACGTCCTGGGCATCCTGGACGACGCGGAGGCCTCCGCCTTCGAGGCGCATCTGGCCGGCTGCGCGCTGTGCGCCGCCCATCTGGACGAGTTCGCCGGGATGGAACCCGTGCTCGCGATGCTCGCCGAGGCCCCCGCCGGCGCGCCGGGCGCCCGCCCCGTCCCGTACGTCCCGGAGCCGCCCGCGCCCCGTCTGCTCGACCGGCTGGTCGACGAGGTCGCGGTCAAGCGGGCCCGGCGCAGGCGGCGCGGCATGTACCTGGTGGCGGCGGCAGCGGCGCTGATCATCGGCGGTCCGGTCGTCGCCGTCGTGGCCACCGGCGGCGGCAGCGGCTCGAACCAGGCGGCCGACCCGCATCCGACCAGCCCCGCGGAGGACGCGTTCTTCCACCACATGTCGGAGAAGGTGGAGGCGATCGACCCCACCACCAAGGTCGACGCCACCGTCGGCATGGAGAAGAAGGCGTGGGGCACGCACGCGGTCCTGGAGCTCAAGAACGTCAAGGGCCCGCAGAAGTGCAGCCTGATCGCCGTCTCGAAGTCCGGTGAGGAGGAGGTCGTCACCTCCTGGTCCGTACCGAAGTGGGGCTACGGCATCAAGGACTCCGCGCACCCGGCCGCGCGGTACCCGCTCTACGTCCACGGCGGGGCGGCGATGGACCGCGCCGACATAGACCATTTCGAGGTGCGCACCTTCGACGGCGAACGGCTGGTGGACATCGAGGCATAGCCGCCGGCCGGACCCCGGACACACCCGTGACCGGAGCCCGGTCATTTCCGCGACCGGACCCCGGACACACCTGTGATCGGGGGCCGACGCGCAATCGAGACCTTCGACGCGCACGGTACGGGCCTGTGACAGGTGCGCGAAGGGGTCCCCTTCGCATAGGGTTGACGGCTGCCCAATGCACGTCAGAAGGGGGCCTCGGTGGCCGCGCAGGATGCCGCTGTCGATTCGTTGCGGGACCGGGAAATCGGTGTCGAGCAGGAACATCTCGACCGTGTTTATCACCGCCTTGAGGAGAAGATCCACGAGGCGGAATTCCTCATGGACGACGCCCTCAAGCGCGGCCAGGTGGGTACGCCCGGCGCGCTCGCCGAGCGCGACGCCCAGGTGTTCCGGGCCGGGATCCACCTCAACCGGCTGAACAGCGAGTTCGAGGACTTCCTCTTCGGGAGGATCGATCTGCTGCTGGGCAAGGACGGCGAGCGCGGCCCGGACGGTGCGTTCACCTCCGTCGAGCCGGCCGACGACGCCGTGCGGGAGGACAGCACCGCCGATATCGCGGAGACGCTGCACATCGGCCGGATCGGGGTCCTCGACACCGACTACGCGCCGCTGGTCATCGACTGGCGGGCACCGGCCGCCGCACCGTTCTACCGGTCGACGCCGAAGGACCCGGGCCGGGTGGTGCGCCGCCGGGTCATCCGCTCCAAGGGCCGCAAGGTCCTCGGGGTCGAGGACGACCTGATGCGCCCCGAGCTGACCGCGTACAAGGACGGCGACAGACTGCCCGTCATCGGCGACGGCGCACTGATGGCGGCGCTCGGCCAGGCCCGCAGCCACACCATGCGGGACATCGTCTCGTCCATCCAGGCCGAGCAGGACATGGTGATCCGGGCGCCCGCCGCCTCCGTCACCGAGGTCTCCGGCGGACCCGGCACCGGGAAGACCGCCGTCGCCCTGCACCGGGCCGCGTACCTGCTCTACCAGGACCGGCGGCGGTACGCGGGCGGCATCCTCGTCGTCTCACCGACCCCGCTCCTCGTCGCGTACACCGAAGGTGTGCTGCCCTCGCTCGGCGAGGAGGGGCAGGTCGCGATCCGCGCGGTCGGCTCCCTCTCCGACGAGGCGGCGGGCGTCGAGGGCGCCACCACGTACGACGAACCGGCCGTTGCACGGATCAAGGGTTCGTCCCGCATGCTCCAGGTGCTCCGCAAGGCGGCCCGCGGGGCGCTGGAGCAGCCGCGGTCCCCGGGCGCGCGCAAGGACGAGCAGGACGGCCAGCTGTCCTTCGGGGACCCCGACGACTCGGCGGACGGCGCGGACGCGCCCCTCACCACCCCCACCCGCCTGCGCGTCGTCGCCTTCGGCGTCCGGGTCGAGCTGAACGCCGACGAGCTCCACCGCATCCGGCAGGCCGTCCTCGGCGGCACCGCCCCGGTCAACCTGCTGCGCCCGCGCGCCCGCCGGCTGCTCCTGGACGCACTCTGGAACAAGTCCTCCGGCCGGGGCCGGTACACCGATCCGGAGCTCGCCGCCGAACTCCGCTCCTCCTTCGACGAGGACGTCTCCACCGAGACGCCGTTCCTGGAGTTCCTGAACGCCTGGTGGCCCGAGCTCACCCCGCGCGGGGTGCTCGCCGCGATGGCCGACGAGAGGCGGCTCGGCCGGTGGGCGCGCCGGGTCCTGAACCAGGGCGAGGTGCGCCGCCTCGCCCGTTCGCTGAAGCGGCTCGACAGCGTGGGCCAGGGCCCCCTGTCCGTGCACGACGTGGCGATCCTCGACGAGCTGCACATGCTGCTCGGCACCCCGCACCGGCCGAAGAAGAAGCGCGAGTACGACCCGCTGGACCAGCTCTCCGGGCTGGAGGAGCTGATGCCGCAGCGCGAGGAGACCCAGCGCGAGCGCGCCGAGCGGCTCGCGGCGGAGCGCACGGAGTACGCGCACGTCATCGTCGACGAGGCGCAGGACCTGACGCCCATGCAGTGGCGCATGGTCGGCCGCCGCGGCCGGACGGCCACCTGGACGATCGTCGGCGACCCGGCGCAGTCCTCCTGGTCCGACCCGGACGAGGCGGCGGAGGCGCGTGACGAGGCGCTCGGCAACCGCCCGCGCCGCCGATTCACCCTCACCGTGAACTACCGCAACCCGGCGGAGATCGCCGAGCTGGCTTCGAGGATCCTGACACTCGCGATGCCCGGAATGGAGTCACCGACCGCGGTCCGTTCGACGGGTGTGGAGCCCCGCTTCGAGACCGTGCGCGACGGCGACCTGGCCGGGGCGGTGAGGGAGGAGGCGCGGCGGCTGCTCGGCGAGGTGGACGGCACGGTCGGCGTGGTCGTCGCGATGAACCGGCGCGCGCAGGCCCGCAAGTGGCTCGCGGAGCTCGGCGACCGGGTGGTGGCGCTGGGCAGCCTGGAGGCCAAGGGCCTGGAGTACGACGCCACGGTCGTCGTGTCGCCCGCTGAGATCGCCGACGAGTCACCGGCCGGTCTGCGCGTGCTGTACGTGGCACTCACCCGGGCGACCCAGCAGCTCACCGTGGTGTCGGGGGAGCGGGACCTGCCCGACGAGGACGGTGTGCCGGATCTGCTGAGGGACTGAACGGGGACTCACAGGAAGTCCGGCCCCTCCGGGGGAATCACTTCTGCGGGGTCTTTGTTAGCCTGGTGTCGGCACCGGCTCGATCCAAGCCCCCGGGCCCAACCTTCGTCGCTACGAGCGACCACTTGCCGCGAGGCGAGCATGGCGGGTCGGTGCCGTTGAGTGAAAAGACAGGCCCGCGTCACCTTCTGGTGGCGCGGGTCTGTTCTTGTTTCCGTGGCCGGTCACTGCCGTGGCCCGGCGGGCCGGCACCCGGTCAGGGGTACCGACAGGGCCGCCATATCTCGTATGGTGGAAAATGCTTTCCGAAAGGTGGCAGTCATTACCGGCTACTCGCCGGTAGGTGCGAACATCGGGAAGCGTGTCCGAGGCGAGTGCCCCGGTCGCGTAGCAATGAAGCTAGGGAAAGCGAAGGACTCGGCCATGGCAACGGCGCCCAGCGTCTCGTACTCGATGACGGTCAGGCTGGAGGTGCCCGCGAGCGGCACAGCGGTCTCCCAGCTCACCACGGCCGTGGAGTCCTCCGGCGGGTCGGTCACCGGCCTCGACGTGACCGCTTCCGGTCACGAGAAGCTGCGGATCGACGTCACGATCGCGGCCTCCTCCACCTCGCACGCCGACGAGATCGTCGAAGGCCTGCGCGACATCGAGGGTGTCGTGCTGGGCAAGGTCTCCGACCGTACGTTCCTGATGCACCTCGGCGGCAAGATCGAGATGGCGTCCAAGCACCCCATCCGCAACCGTGACGACCTCTCGATGATCTACACCCCGGGTGTGGCGCGGGTCTGCATGGCGATCGCCGAGAACCCCGAGGACGCCCGGCGTCTCACCATCAAGCGCAATTCCGTCGCAGTTGTGACGGACGGCTCCGCGGTGCTCGGCCTCGGCAACATCGGCCCGATGGCGGCCCTGCCCGTGATGGAGGGCAAGGCGGCCCTCTTCAAGCGGTTCGCCGGCATCGACGCGTGGCCGATCTGCCTGGACACCCAGGACACCGACGCGATCGTCGAGATCGTCAAGGCGATCGCCCCCGGCTTCGCGGGCATCAACCTGGAGGACATCTCCGCCCCCCGCTGCTTCGAGATCGAGGCGCGGCTGCGCGAGGCCCTGGACATCCCGGTCTTCCACGACGACCAGCACGGCACCGCGATCGTGGTCCTGGCCTCGCTGACCAACGCGCTGCGCGTGGTGGGCAAGGGAATCGGGGACGTACGGGTCGTCATGTCCGGCGCCGGAGCAGCCGGTACGGCCATCCTGAAGCTGCTCATCGCCGCAGGCGTCAAGCACGCGGTCGTCGCCGACATCCACGGTGTGGTGCACGCGGGCCGAGAGGACCTGGTCTCCGCCGACGCCGATTCGCCGCTGCGCTGGATCGCCGACAACACCAACCCCGAGTCGGTCACCGGCACCCTCAAGGAGGCTGTCGTGGGTGCCGACGTCTTCATCGGCGTCTCCGCCCCGAACGTGCTCGACGGCGACGACGTCGCGGCGATGGCGGACGGCGCGATCGTGTTCGCGCTCGCGAACCCGGACCCCGAGGTGGACCCGGCAATCGCGCGCCAGACCGCGGCAGTTGTCGCCACCGGCCGCTCCGACTTCCCGAACCAGATCAACAACGTGCTGGTCTTCCCGGGTGTCTTCCGCGGTCTGCTGGACGCCCAGTCCCGGACGGTCAACACGGAGATGATGCTCGCCGCGGCGGGCGCCCTCGCCGACGTCGTCGCCGAGGACGAGCTGAACGCCAACTACATCATCCCGTCGGTCTTCAACGAGAAGGTCGCGGGCGCGGTCGCCGGTGCTGTCCGGACGGCCGCGAAGTCCGCGGGGGCCGCTGTGACGGCCCCCACGTCGGCCTGACCACGGCGCGTCGCGGGTCGCCGCACCCCAAACGCCCCTTTAGGGTGGGCGGGCAGCGAGCCCCGCAGAACCCGCATCCGCTGCGGACCGCTTCAGGGAGTCGACGGAACGTCACCACGGCGAGGCAGTGGCGCTCTTCGTGTGACTCCGGAGGGTGCCGGATTGGCTTTCCCGCCGCAGGTGGGGGCAGGATGCGTATTCGGGCGCGAGGGTCTGACGTTAAGACCCGGGTCCGGGGACTGTCCGAGGGCCCTGGCAGCATCGGCTTCGATCTCACGCCTCACAGGCAAGAAGAACACGGGAGTAACAACATGAACCGCAGTGAGCTGGTGGCCGCCCTGGCCGACCGCGCCGAGGTGACCCGCAAGGACGCCGACGCCGTGCTGGCCGCGCTCGCCGAGACCGTCGGTGAGATCGTCGCCAAGGGCGACGAGAAGGTCACCATCCCCGGCTTCCTGACCTTCGAGCGCACCCACCGTGCCGCTCGCACCGCTCGTAACCCGCAGACCGGCGACCCGATCAACATCCCGGCCGGCTACAGCGTGAAGGTCTCCGCGGGCTCGAAGCTCAAGGAAGCCGCCAAGGGCAAGTAAGCCCCGTAGGCACGACGGAGGGCGGTCACCCCGACCAGGGTGACCGCCCTTCGGCGTACCGGCCGCGCAGGGCCGCAGAACCGGCCCTGAGCCCTTCCGGTGTACGGGAGAGGGCTCAGAAGGGCCTCAGAGGCTCAGGAAGGCATCCTGGAACGGGAACGGGGGCCCGGGGCAGTGCCCCGGACCCCCGGCTCAGCCGTGGGCCGGCCCGTCAGACCAGCGCCCCGCCCGGCAGTTCCACCTTCGCCCCGAGCTTCTCCAGCTTCTCCATGAAGTTCTCGTAGCCGCGGTTGATCAGGTCGATCCCGTGCACCCGCGAGGTGCCCTGCGCCGCCAGCGCCGCGATCAGGTACGAGAACCCGCCCCGCAGGTCCGGGATGACCAGATCCGCGCCCTGGAGCTTCGTCGGCCCGGAGACGACCGCCGAGTGCAGGAAGTTGCGCTGGCCGAAGCGGCAGTCAGAGCCGCCCAGGCACTCGCGGTAGAGCTGGATGTGCGCGCCCATCTGGTTGAGCGCGGAGGTGAAGCCGAGCCGGGACTCGTACACCGTCTCGTGGACGATGGACAGCCCCGTGGCCTGCGTCAGCGCCACGACCAGCGGCTGCTGCCAGTCGGTCTGGAAGCCGGGGTGCACGTCCGTCTCCAGGGCGATGGCGTTCAGCGCGCCGCCCGGGTGCCAGAAACGGATGCCCTCGTCGTCGATCTCGAAGGCACCGCCGACCCGCCGGAAGGTGTTCAGGAACGTCATCATCGAGCGCTGCTGCGCGCCGCGCACGTAGATGTTGCCCTCGGTCGCCAGCGCCGCGGACGCCCAGGAAGCCGCCTCCAGGCGGTCCGGGATCGCCCGGTGGGTGTACCCGTCGAGGCGGTCGACACCGGTGATCCGGATCGTGCGGTCGGTGTCCATCGAGATGATCGCGCCCATCTTCTGCAGTACGCAGATGAGGTCCTCGATCTCCGGCTCCACGGCCGCGTTGGACAGCTCGGTGACACCCTCGGCGAGCACGGCCGTCAGCAGCACCTGCTCGGTGGAGCCCACCGACGGGTACGGCAGCCGGATCTTCGTGCCGCGCAGTCGCTGCGGGGCCTCCAGGTACTGGCCGTCCGCCCGCTTCTCGATGGTCGCGCCGAACTGCCGCAGCACGTCGAAGTGGAAGTCGATCGGGCGTCCGCCGATGTCACAGCCGCCGAGCCCCGGGATGAACGCGTGGCCCAGCCGGTGCAGCAGCGGACCGCAGAAGAGGATCGGGATGCGCGAGGAGCCCGCGTGCGCGTCGATGTCGGCGACGTTCGCGCTCTCGACATGGGTGGGATCCAGGATCAGCTCACCCGGTTCGTCACCGGGGCGGACCGTCACGCCGTGCAGCTGCAGCAGTCCGCGCACGACCCGCACATCGCGGATGTCGGGCACGTTGCGCAGCCGGCTGGGCCCGCTGCCGAGCAGCGCGGCGACCATCGCCTTCGGCACCAGGTTCTTGGCGCCTCGGACGCGGATCTCGCCCTCCAGCGGGGTTCCGCCGTGGACAAGCAGGACATCGTCTGTGCCGGTCATGAATCTCGCGTTCCGGAGTGGTCGGGCAGGGGGCCAATCGAAAGGGTAATGGGCTCCCACCCCCGTTCCATAAGGCGGCGGGGGGTGTGCGAACGTAAGGGATTCGCCACAACACGCTGTGCTCGCCGAGGCTTGCGCAGGGTCACCGCCCGCAACCGCCTCCCGAACCGCGCGCTCCCCGTACACCCGTGCGCCCTGAGCTGCGCTCCGGCCCCGCCGCCCGCCGGGTGCGTCACTTGGTCCCCACGGACGGCGAAGATGCGGGATCATTTCTGCCATGACCGAGGTGTCCTCGCTCACAGGGCGACTGCTCGTGGCCACACCCGCCCTCGCGGACCCGAATTTCGACCGCGCGGTGGTGCTGCTCCTCGACCACGACGAGGAGGGCTCGCTCGGCGTGGTCCTGAACCGCCCGACCCCGGTCGGCGTCGGCGACATCCTCGAGTCCTGGGCCGGCCTGACGGGCGAGCCCGATGTCGTCTTCCAGGGCGGTCCGGTCTCGCTCGACTCGGCGCTCGGCGTCGCGGTGATCCCCGGCGACGAGGGTCCGCTGGGCTGGCGCCGGGTCTACGGGGCGATCGGCCTGGTGGACCTGGAGGCGCCGCCGGAACTGCTGGCAGCGGCGCTCGGCTCGCTGCGGATCTTCGCCGGGTACGCGGGCTGGGGCCCCGGACAGCTGGAGACCGAACTGACCGAGGGCGCCTGGTACGTGGTCGAGTCGGAGCCCGGGGACGTCTCCTCGCCGCGCCCGGAACACCTCTGGCGGGCGGTCCTGCGCCGTCAGCGCAGCGAACTCGCCATGATCGCCACCTATCCGGACGACCCTTCGCTCAACTGAAGGCCAGGGCTTTCAGTACCCTGGCAGTTATGAGCACTCTTGAGCCCGAGCGCGGGGCAGGTACGGGGACCCTCGTAGAGCCGACGCCGCAGGTGTCGAGCGGCGACGGCGACCACGAGCGCTACGCCCATTACGTCCAGAAGGACAAGATCATGGCGAGCGCCCTGGAGGGCACTCCCGTGGTCGCCCTGTGCGGCAAGGTCTGGGTACCGGGGCGCGACCCCAAGAAGTATCCGGTCTGCCCCATGTGCAAGGAGATCTACGAGTCCATGGGCGCCGGTGGCGACAAGGACAAGGGCAAGGGCGGCAAGGACAAGAAGTAGTCCCCGGCAGCGGGCGGCCGTCCGGCCGAGGGGCCCGGGGGTGCCGGCGGGGGGGGCCCCCGGGGCCGTCAGGGCCCCGGGGGCCCCCTCCCCGTGGGTGCGGGGCTGGCTCCCGGGAAGGGTTTTGGGCGGGGGTAA
>NZ_JBHVWN010000021.1:97560-108064 GCF_042882275.1 Streptomyces sp. NPDC058231
GGCAGCGGGGGGCCGCCCGGCGGAGGCCCCCGGGGTCCGCGGCGACGCGTACCCCGGGGACCTTCTGCTCCCTGTGCCTCCGATCCCTGTGCTTCCGGCGCTGCCTCGCGGAAGGGATTTGCTGCGAGGATCAAGGGATGGACATGGAACTGATCCCGGCCCCGGTCAGCGTCGGCGACGAGGGGCGGCGCGGCTTCCTGATGGACCGGGCGACCACCATCACCGCGCAGACCGGCACCGAGACCACCGAACGGTGGCTGCGCACCACGCTCGGGGCCGCCTTCGGCCTGCCGCTCGCACCCGGCGTCGAGGGCGGGGACAACACCGTCCGGCTGCTCATCGACCCGGCCCTGGAGCCCGAGGGCTACCGGCTGTCCACCGGGACCGGCCGGAGCATCGAGATCACCGGCGGCAGCCCGGCCGGCGTCTTCTGGGGCGCGCAGACCCTCCGCCAGCTCCTGGGGCCGAAGGCCTTCCGCCGGGCTCCCGCCGCGGGCGGCGGGCGGGCGGCCGTCGCGGCCACGGACATCGAGGACCGCCCCCGGTTCGCCTGGCGCGGCCTGATGCTCGACGTCTCGCGGCACTTCCTGCCCAAGGACGACGTCCTGCGCTACCTCGACCTCCTCGCCGCCCACAAGCTGAACGTCTTCCACTTCCACCTCACCGACGACCAGGGCTGGCGGGTGGAGATCAAGCGCTTCCCGAAGCTCACCGAGGTCGGCTCCTGGCGCTCCCGTACCAAGTACGGGCACCGGGCCTCGGAACTGTGGGACGAGACCCCGTACGGCGGGCACTACACGCAGGACGACATCCGCGAGATCGTCGCGTACGCCGCCGAGCGTCACATCCGGGTGGTCCCCGAGATCGACATCCCGGGCCACTCGCAGGCCGCCATCAGCGCCTACCCGGAGCTGGGCAACACCGACGTCGTCGACACCGCGGCGCTCTCCGTCTGGGACACCTGGGGTGTCAGTCCGAACGTACTCGCCCCCACCGACAACACCCTCCGCTTCTACGAGGGGGTCTTCGAGGAGCTCCTCGACCTCTTCCCGGCAGCCACCTCGCCGTTCATCCACATCGGCGGGGACGAGTGCCTCAAGGACCAGTGGAAGCAGTCCCCGGCCGCACAGGCCCGCATCAAGGAACTCGGTCTGGCCGACGAGGACGAGCTGCAGTCCTGGTTCATCCGCCACTTCGACGGCTGGCTCACCGAGCGCGGCCGGCGGCTCATCGGCTGGGACGAGATCCTCGAAGGCGGCCTCCCGGACGGTGCCGCGGTGTCCTCGTGGCGCGGGTACGCGGGCGGCGTCGCCGCCGCCGAGGCCGGACACGACGTGGTGATGTGCCCCGAGCAGCAGGTGTATCTGGACCACCGTCAGCACGGCGGCCCCGACGAGCCGATGCCCATCGGGTACGTCCGCACCCTGGAGGACGTCTACCGCTTCGAACCCGTGCCGCCGGGTCTGAGCGAGGAGGCGGCCCGTCACATCCTGGGCACCCAGGCCAACGTCTGGACCGAGGTCATGCAGAACCGGTCCCGCGTCGACTACCAGGTCTTCCCGCGGCTCGCGGCGTTCGCGGAAGTGGCCTGGTCGGCCCTGCCCGCCCCCGCCGACCGGGACTTCGCCGACTTCGAGCGCCGAATGACCGGGCACTACGCCCGACTTGACGCACTCGGCGTCGAGTACCGCCCGCCGGGCGGCCCGCTGCCGTGGCAGAAGCGCCCCGGCATCCTCGGACGCCCGATCGAGGGTGTGCCCCCGAACGTGTGAGCCCGCCCGTGGAGCACGTCCCGCCACCACGGTTCCTGGGACCGTGGTGGCATGGCAAGCGCCCCGGCGACCCCGCCGGCACGTGCTTCCAGCGAATGGAATAAGTCGTACAAAGGTCGCCGAAGAGTGGCAATTCGGGCTCTGTGCATAAGAGACGTGAAACGGGAGCATCCCCCAGGTCATGGACGGATGCGCCCTTCGCGGACCCTCGCGACGGCCCGATCGGAAGATGTGCCAGAGTTGCCACGTCCGGGCTTTGAGCACGTACCGTACGGCGAAACAAGCGGGACGCCGGGACACCGGGAAGGGGCAGCTGGGTTGACCACGCACGCACCGCAGGCGACGCAGTCCGTGACGCTGCCCGCCTCGCTCGACGAGGCCGTGGCGGCACTCGGCGCCATGCCCGCCGCCGTTCCGGTGGCCGGCGGTACGGACCTGATGTCGGCCGTCAACAAGGGGCTGCTGCGCCCCTCCGGACTGGTCGGCCTCGGCCGCATCAGCGAGCTCCGCGGCTGGCACTACCAGGACGGCCACGCCCTGCTCGGCGCCGGACTCACGCACGCACGCATGGGGCGTCCCGACTTCGCCGCCCTGATCCCGGCCCTGGCCGCGTCCGCGCGCGCCGCGGGCCCACCCCAGATCCGCAACGCCGGGACGCTCGGCGGCAACATCGCCACCGCGGCACCGACCGGCGACTCGCTGCCGGTGCTGGCCGCCCTGGAGGCGGAGCTCGTCATCGCCGGCCCCGGCGGCGCCCGCCGCGAGATTCCCGTCTCGCACCTGCTGGCCGGCCGGGAGATGCTCGAACCCGCCGAACTGATCGGGTTCGTCCGGGTGCCGCTGCTGCACGCCCCGCAGGTCTTCCTGAAGGCGACCGGCCGCACCGGCCCCGGCCGCGCCACCGCGTCCGTCGCGATCGTCCTCGACCCGGCCCGGCGCGGGGTGCGCTGCGCCGTCGGCGCGATCGCGCCGATGCCGCTGCGCCCGCTGGAGGCCGAGCGCTGGATCGCCTCGCTCATCGACTGGGACGGCGAACGGGGCCTGGCGCCCGATGCGCTGGCCGCCTTCGGCGAGTACGTCGCCGCGGCCTGCATCCCCGATCCGGTACCGGCCGCCGACGGGGGAGAGGCGCCACCGCTGTCCCCGGCCGTACTGCATCTGCGGCGCACGGTCGCCGCGCTCGCCCGACGCGCGCTGGGGAGGGCCCTGTCGTGAGCAACACCAACAACAACGCCGGCGACGACGACCGCACCGAGCAGCACGGGGGCTGGCAGCCGACCCCGCAGGGCGGCGAGTACGACGCCGAGGCGACCGCCTTCGTCCACCTGCCTCCGGAGGACCTGGCGAACATTCCGCTGGCCGCACCCGGCCACGGATACGTACCGCCGATGATCGTGCCGCTGACCCCCGTGGCCGGGCTCGACCCGGCGGCGATGGGCAGCTGGGTCGTGCAGGCGCAGAGCACGCAGGAACACGGACCGGACCAGCAGGCGCCGGACGAGGTGCAGTGGCCGGACCCGAACCAGCAGCACCGGCAACAGGAGTACCTGGACTACCCGCAGCAGGGCGAGACGTCGGCCGCGACGGGCCGGTGGAACTTCACCGAGACGGCAGCCGCCGAGCCGTACGGCCACACCGGCGAGTGGTCCATCCCGGTCGCCGACGGCGATCTGCCGGACGAGTCCGGCGAGTTCGCGGCCTCGGCGCCGGCCTTCGAGTGGTACGCCGACCGCACACCACCCGCCACGCTGCCCGGCGGCGCGCCCGCACCGTGGGCGACGCAGGCGGACCCGGACGACCACGGAGCCGCCGAAGCGGCCGCTGAGATCCCGCCGCACGGAGCGGGACACACCCCGGCGCTCGGCGTGGACCTCTCACCGGCCCCCGCCCCGGACGACACCCCGGCCCCGGACGTCATCCCGGACCCGGCCCCCGACACCACCCCGGAGCAGGCACTCGAATCCGCCCCGGCGGAGACCGGGACCGAGCCGCCGGCCGAGCCGCTCGCCGACGACACGGCTGCCCCCGAGGCCGGCTTCCCTGCCGGGCCCTCCCCGGCCGCCTCGCCCGACACCGCCAGCGAACATCCGGCCGCCTCCTACGTCCTGCATGTGAACGGCGCCGACCGCCCCGTCACCGACGCCTGGATCGGCGAGTCACTGCTCTACGTGCTCCGCGAACGCCTCGGCCTCGCCGGCGCCAAGGACGGGTGCTCGCAGGGCGAGTGCGGCGCCTGCAACGTCCAGGTCGACGGCCGTCTCGTCGCCTCCTGCCTGGTCCCCGCAGCCACCGCGGCGGGCAGCGAAGTCCGTACCGTCGAAGGTCTCGCCGTCGACGGTGAGCCGTCCGACGTCCAGCGCGCCCTGGCCGGCTGCGGTGCCGTCCAGTGCGGGTTCTGCATTCCCGGAATGGCCATGACCATCCACGACCTGCTGGAGGGCAACCACGCCCCCAGTGAGCTGGAGACCCGTCAGGCGCTCTGCGGCAACCTCTGCCGCTGCTCCGGCTACCGAGGCGTCCTCCGAGCCGTCGACGAGGTCGTCGCGGGCCGCGAGGCGAGCACCGAAGCGGCCGCGGCGCCCGGAACCACCTCCGCGGACTCCGGTGAGGTCCGCATCCCGCACCAGGCGGCGCCCGGTGCCGGTAGTGTCCAGCCCCATCTGCAGGACGGAGGCATGGCGTGAGCAACGATGCGGCCACCGCGACCCACTCGGCCCTCACCATCCCGTCGGCCGACGGCCCCGGCACCGAGGAGCCCACGCTCGGCATCGGCTCCTCACTGCCGCCCGCCGACGCCCGCGCCAAGACCGAGGGCACCTTCCCGTACGCGGCCGACCTCTGGGCCGAAGGCCTGCTGTGGGCGTCCGTGCTGCGCTCCCCGCACCCGCACGCCCGCATCCTGTCCATCGACACCTCGGCCGCAGCCGGGATGCCGGGCGTCCGCGCGGTCGTCACACACGAGGACGTCCCAGGCGACGGCGCGTACGGACGCCGCGTCGTCGACCGCCCTGTCTTCGCCTCCGAACTGGTCCGCCACCACGGCGAGCCGATCGCGGCGGTCGCCGCCGACCACCCCGACACGGCCCGCCTCGCCGCCGCCGCGATCGCCGTCGAGTACGAGGTCCTCGAACCGGTCACCGACCCGGAGAAGGCCTTCGCCGCCGAACCGCTCCACCCCGACGGCAACCTGATCCGGCACATTCCGCTGCGCTACGGCGATCCGGACATCGCGGGCGAGGTCGTCGTCGAGGGCCTCTACCGCATCGGCCGCCAGGACCCCGCCCCGATCGGCGCCGAGGCCGGACTCGCGGTGCCGCGCCCCGACGGCGGCGTGGAGATCTACACCGCCTCCACCGACCCGCACACCGACCGCGACCTCGCCGCCGCCTGCTTCGGTCTCGAACCGGACCGGGTGAAGATCGTCGTCACCGGTGTCCCCGGCGCGACCGGCGACCGCGAGGACCCCGGTTTCCAGCTCCCGCTCGGACTGCTCGCCCTGCGCACCGGCTGCCCGGTCAAACTGGCCGCCACCCGCGAGGAGTCCTTCCTCGGCCACGCCCACCGCCATCCGGCGCTGCTCCGCTACCGCCACCACGCGGACGCCGAGGGCCGGCTGGTCAAGGTCGAGGCACAGATCCTCCTGGATGCGGGCGCCTACGCCGACGCCTCCTCCGAGTCGCTGGCCGCCGCGGTCGCCTTCGCCTGCGGCCCGTACGTCGTACCGCACGCCTTCATCGAGGGCTGGGCGGTCCGTACGAACAACCCGCCGTCCGGCCATGTGCGGGGCGAGGGCGCGATGCAGGTCTGCGCGGCGTACGAGGGCCAGATGGACAAGCTGGCCGCCAAGCTGGGCATCGAACCGGCCGAACTCCGCCTCCGTAACTCCCTCGCGACCGGCGACATCCTGCCCACCGGCCAGACGGTCACCTGCCCTGCACCCGTCGCTGAACTCCTGCGCGCGGTGAGGGACTTCCCGCTCCCCGCACTCCCCAAGGACTCCCCGGAGGACGACTGGCTGCTGCCCGGCGGCCCGGAGGGGGCGGGCGAACCCGGCGCCGTGCGCCGCGGTGTCGGCTACGCGCTGGGCATGGTCCACATGCTCGGCGCCGAGGGTGCGGACGAGGTCTCCACGGCCACGGTCAAGGTCCACGACGGTGTCGCCACGGTCATCTGCGCCGCGGTCGAGACCGGTCAGGGCTTCACCACCCTGGCCCGCCAGGTCGTCCAGGAGACGCTGGGCATCGAAGAGGTCCACGTGGCCGCGGTCGACACCGACCAGCCCCCGGCCGGCCCCGCCACGCACGGCCGTCACACCTGGGTCTCCGCCGGGGCGGTGGAACGCGCCGCCAAGATGGTCCGCACGCAGCTCCTCCAGCCGCTGGCCCACAAGTTCGGCATGTCCACGGAACTGCTCCAGATCGCCGACGGCAAGATCACCTCGTACGACGGGGTGTTGTCCACGACGGTCACGGAAGCGATGGACGGCAAGGAACTCTGGGCCACCGCCCAGTGCCGCCCCCACCCGACGGAGCCGCTCGACGAATCCGGCCAGGGCGACGCGTTCGTCGGGCTCGCCTTCTGCGCGGTCCGCGCGGTCGTGGACGTCGACATCGAGCTCGGTTCGATCCGTGTGGTGGAGATGGCCGTCGCCCAGGACGTCGGCCGGGTCCTGAACCCGTCCCAGCTGGCGACCCGCATCGAGGCAGGCGTCACCCAGGGCATCGGTACGGCCCTGACGGAGAACCTCCGCACGGCCCGCGGCGTGATCCGCCACCCCGACCTCACGGGTTACGCGCTCCCCACTTCCCTTGACGCCCCGGACATTCGCATCGTCAAACTTGTCGAAGAGCGGGACGTGGTGGCCCCCTTCGGAGCCAAGCCGGTTTCGGCGGCCCCGGTGGTCACTTCCCCCGCCGCCGTGGCCGCGGCGGTCCGCGCAGCAACGGGTCGCCCGATAAACCGTCTCCCGATCAGACCCCAGGCGGCGGTGGCGGCACCCAACTCCTAGGCTCAGCAAAGGCGATGTGATCCGGGTTGCAGCTGCAACCCGGAGATGCAGGCTGTCGCCGGTGCTGGCTAAGGTGAACCCGGAGGCTGAGGCCGACTCAGTGATCAGCTGTTGCTGAACGGGGGAGAGCGCTGTGCGACCGAGTGATCCGGGGGCGGCGACGTCGGGGGCTCAACCGGGTGTCGTAGGCGCCATGGGGGCCTTGGGAGCGGTCGCCTCGGGGGCCATGGGTGAACTGGTCACCGAACTGTCGTCGTTCACGAAATTCCGCGACCGCATAGACGAGCTTCTGCGCAACCTCAAGGCGTCTCCGGCCGGGCCGGGGAAGGTCGCCGAAGACACGGTGGGACGCGAGAAGTTCGGTGGCGGCGCGGGCGCTTGGGGTGAGGCGGACGCGCTTCACGGGGCGTACTCCCGCGTCATCAAGGAGCTGGAGCAGTTGTCCCAACTGCTGTCGGACTCCATCGAGGGCATGAACATCGCGGTCCTCGCCTCCCACAAGGGTTACGAGCACGTCGACCTCGATGTCCGTCAGCGCATGCTCGCCATCAAGAGCAGCACGGAGGCACACCACAAGGCCGAACAGGCCGTGGCGAACCGGCGCGAGGAGCAGGCGGCCGCGTCGGAGAAGCCGATGGATCCGCCGAAGCGCGCACACGGCGCCGGAGGCTACTGATGCCGACGGCAATGCGCTCTGCGAGCGGGCGACGGGAACAGGCAGAGGGAGGGGCGCCGGCATGGGTACGAACTTCGACGGGATGACTCACGAGTCGATGCTGGAGTGGCTGGACCAGGCCAACAGCGGTGAGATCCAGGGGGCGGCCGATCGACTGGTCGGCGCGGCGGCCGAGATCCGCAAGATCGCCGAAGACCTGAAGGTCCGTCCGCAATGGGTGGAGTGGAAGGGCAAGGGGGCTGACGCGTTCCGCACGTGGAGCGCGGACCTGGCCAACGCGACGCTGCGGCTCGGAGACTACAGCGAGGGCGCGTCGAAGTGGCTCGGTGAGGCGTCGAATGCGGTCGCGTCGGCGCAGGCGTCGATTCCTCGGACCGAGGCGGGTGCCCAGGCCGATGTGGATGCGGCTCTCGCCGCACGGAATGATCCGGATGCGTCGGCGGTGGCGAAGAAGTCGGCCGAGACGTTGATCGCGTCGCGAGAGAAGAACCGTGACGAGGCTGCGGCGCAGATGCGGCGGCTTGCGGAGTCGTACTCCTTCTCGTCGTCGCAGATGAGCGCGCTGGAGAAGCCGGTGTTTCCGGCCATGCCACAGGTGATCGCACCGGAACCCGATAAGAGTTTCGACAGCAATGGTGAGCTGGCCCGGCCGGCTGGCACGAACAGCGGTGGTGGCGGAGCCGTGAGCGCAGTTGCTGCGCCGGAGTCGTACGTCCCGTCTTCCGAGGTCGCGCCAGAAGGCCCTCGCGGAGTGAGTCCAGCGCCGGTCTCGGCCACATCCGATCGGGACGCACCCACGTCGATGGCGATCGACGGCGGGGTTGCTGCACCGATGTCACCGCACACGGTCACGCCAAGCGGCCCTGGGACTCCCATGCGCCCATCCGGACCCGAGGGCGGGGTGTCCCCCTCAGCGCTTCCCGGGATCAGCACCGGTCTGACCCTGCCGCCGAACGCCGTGAGTGCAGCTCGGATGCCGGTCACGCCCAGGCTTCCCACCATGCCGGGCCCAGCAGGCCCTGGAGGTACCACCGGTGGGCGGCTGCCTCGCGACGGAATCACCGGCGGTCGCGCTGTGACGCCGAACACCGGCCGTCCCGTCGGAGGGATTCCCCGAGGCACGGTTATCGGCGGGGAAGGCACACAAGGCCGAGCTCCCATGGGCCATGCCGGGGGACTTGGCGGCGTGGGATCAGGTCAGGGCGGAGTCAGCGGAGGACGCCGCCTGGCCGGGGAGACGGGTGGAGTCACGGGGGGACGGCCGCAGCAGGCTCGAGGTGCCGGGTCTCGACCGTTCACACCAGGAGGCTCGGGACTGGTGCGTGGCGGAGCCACGAGCGGGTCCCAGCGCGGGCCGGGGGCGACGGGGCGGGGTCCTGTCGGTGCTCCGGGCTCACGATCGGGGGGCTCCCGGCGTGACGAGCGCGGTGAACGCCCCGACTACCTGGTCGAGGACGAAGAGACGTGGCAGCAGGGGAGCCGACGGATTGTGCCTCCGGTCATCGACTGATCCATGAGGAATGGCAAAGGGAAGCGGATGACTATCAGCAGTGCCAGGGACCGTTCCGTCAAGGCAGGTGCTTCAGCGGCCTTGGGACTGCTGCTGGTCGGTGTTGTCACGACGCCTGCGCACGCCGATTCGACGCGGTCGATGGAATGGCATCTGGATGCCATGCACGCAGAGGAGATGTGGAAGACCAGTACGGGAAAGGGAGTCGTCGTTGCGGTCATCGACTCGGGTGTGGACGCATCGAACCCCGACCTCCAGGGACAAGTCCTGAGCGGGAAGGACCTCTCGCCCGACTCACCCGGGGATGAACGAACCGACTATCAGACCCATGGAACGGGCATGGCCGGGCTGATTGCCGGAACGGGGAACTGGGGCGGTGGGAGGGGGGCTTTGGGGCTCGCTCCAGGAGTCAAGGTTCTTCCCGTTCGCATGCCGAACGACGCGGGACGCGTCAACGGCGCGACCGGCGATGCGCACTTCAACCGGGACCTGCCCATCGCCATTCGATTCTCGGTGGATCACGGGGCGAAGGTCATCAACATCTCTCTCGGGAATCAGGTCGGGTCACAGCGGATCACCGACGCGGTGAAGTACGCCCTGGACAAGGGGGCTCTGATCTTTGCTGCGGTCGGGAACGACGGTGATGGGGCCAACCAGTTGATGTACCCGGCAGCTACTCCCGGTGTCGTCGGTGTCGGGGCGCTTGACAAGGATCTGCAGAAGACCGATGAGTCCCAGTACGGCTCCCAGGTGGATCTTTCGGCGCCGGGCGAGGAGATGGTCCATGCCTGCGGTGCCAAGACGGGGCTCTGCAAGTCGCACGGAACCAGCGACGCCACCGCCATTGCTTCCGCCTCCGCCGCCCTCATCTGGTCCGAGCACCCCGAATGGACGAACAATCAGGTCCTGCGGATCATGGTGAACACCGCTGGCGCGCCCACCGATGGTTCCAAGCGCAACGATTACGTCGGATACGGCGCGGTCCGCCCCCGTATCGCTCTGAAGACCCCGGGTGACCCCGGTCCGGCAGATGTGTACCCGCTTCCGGACCTCGCGGCGGCCGACAGGAGCCCCAGCCCCGCTGCCCGGCCCTCCAGAGCGAACGGCGGCTCGGTGAAAGACGGCAGGTCCGGCGTCGCGTCCTCCGTGTCGGACGACACCGGCAGCAGTGCGGGACTCCGGACCGGACTGGGCAGCGGCGCGGCGGTTCTCGTCGGCGCGCTGGTCGCGGTACTCGCTGTCCGCTCCCGTCGTCGCAAATACGCCGCAGCAACACCGAGTTCGTATCCCCACCCGCAGCCTCCCAACCCGTACCTCCCGTACGGCCCCCCTCCCGCACCCGACCGGTCCCGGGGTCAGGGGCCTAACACGTAGAGGCCCGTGGCCCACATGAGGATGTGGGGACGGGAAGCACGGGGAGGTTGCGCCGGAGCCCGCCCCGGCCCCCGAACGCCTGGCGGGGGGGGGGCACCGGGGGGGGGCCCCGGGGGCCCGCCCGGGGTGACCCGACGGGGGTGGGGCGGGGGGGCGGGGTGGCC